>QXYP01000078.1:0-7360 GCA_009886815.1 Halieaceae bacterium | reverse complement strand
GAGTTCGGTAAAACCGCTGCTAAACCGCGGCACGGTCACCAGATCAATATCTTTAAGAACTCTGACTTCGGCTCGCGTCCCAGCATAGCCACCGCGGCCACTACGTTGACTACCTTTTCCTGAACTCGCGGGACCCAAACGAATTTCTGTAATGGTATTCCACGCTGAACACTCGCTGCACTGCCCCTGCCATTTGCCGTAGTCTGCCCCGCAGTCGTTGCAAACAAAGGCAGTCTTTGATTTAGGCATAAACAATTCCCGCAAGAAGATTAATGACAAGAAGGTGCACGAACAGGCCCCACAGCGGTATGCTAGCAAACCCTAGCCTCAGATCCCTAACTCGATGCCACCAGGTTCCCTCATTCCCGATCGCCAGCTGACATTTTCGCCAGACCTCGCTGCGACGATTGGCTTAGAAGAGGCTATTTTACTGCAAGGGTTGGGCGAGTTGCTTGCAGGAACAACACAGTCAAGCCAATGCGTCGCGCTCTCAGAGTTTGAGCGCAACTTTCCCTTTTGGGAGGCCGCTAAAATTCGTGAGCTTCTGGCTAGGCTTGAGGCTCTAGGTATTATTCTTGTTCGCGGTGAAAATCAAAATTCTGATGTGATGCGAATTTCGGCGGTGAGTGCTCAATCATCGGTCGCAGTAGGCAAGACCGAGGCAGCACCCCAGGCCCGTCAATCCATTCCCAAAACACCGGGCTCGTCAGCTGCGAACTCTGCTGGCAAGCAGTCCCCAGGCAGCCATCTAAGCCCGCCCGCCGTACGCACCTGGCAGCCCTCGGAAGACTTGCTGGACCTGCTTCACCTGAGCCATGGGATCAATAGACAGTTTGCGCTGTCGCAGTTGCCGAATTTTGTTCCCGCGCCGACAGATCCGGCACCGGATAACCGCTTTAGGCAGCACGTACTCAGCGCTTGGAGACGCCATCAAAGCCAGCACCCGGCTTTTGAAATTGCGGCGGCTCCTGCCTTTGACCAACATTGGCGTCCCAGCGATGACGCCTTAGACATTATGACGGGTAACGGTGTCGACCTTGAATTTATTGACTCAATGCGCCCGGAGTTTATTTTGTACTGGCGTGAACGCGGTGGGCCGCCCAAAGAGGTCAACAGCAAGTTTATTGGCTGGGTGCGACAACGGTGGGTGCGCTTTCAGGCGGGCCTAGGCCACAGCCCTGAGCCCAGACCTATGACGGGGGATTGGCAGCCTAGCGAGCAAGTTTTTGAAGTCTTAGCACTGTCAAATATCGATCGTCTGTATGCCACCGAAAGGCTGGGAGAATTTCGAGTCTTTTGGTGCGATAGCGGCGATCTGCAAACCTCTTGGAACAGTAAATTCCTTCAGCACGTCAAGCACCAGTGGCGTTGGGAACAAGGACAAACCGGCAAAAAAGGGAATGACCATGGCGGACAGCAAGGACGTGGGCAGTCTGGCGGAGAACATCGTACACGGGACCGATCAATCGCTGACGACCTCAGCGATACCAGCTGGGCCAAATGAGGCGGCCTCAAGGGATGACCTTGCCGATACTATTAATCAGGTATTTGCCCTGTTCAGACTGAATTACCACAACCAGTTTTATGCGGCCTATGCAGATACCACCCAGCTGAACCAAATTAAACGCCTGTGGCTAGAAGCGCTCTCGAGCTTTACCTCTGAATCTATTTTGACCGGAGCAAAACGCGCGATTGAGGACAGTGACTACTTGCCCACACTCAAGCGCATGCTCGACTGCTGCCAATTGGCACTTGAGCGCCTCGGTGTCCCCCCCTTGAGGGAAGCCTTTATTGAAGCTTGCGAGAAGCCATCACCTAAACTGACACAAACGTGGTCACACCCGGTGGTGTACTTTGCGGGTCGCGACAGTGATTGGTTTTTTTTGAGCAACAATGCCGAGCGTATGACTCTGCCCGTCTTCAAAGGCCACTACGACCGCTGGGTTGCCCGACTAAGTCGCGGCGAAACCATAGAACTGCCTACACGCGCTGAATTGCCCGAACCAGAAACGGTTGCCATGTCTAAAGAAGAACAACAGCAGGCCCTGAACCAGCTTCGCGCGGCGCTAGACCTTTAGCGCTTTGGTGTTGATAGGCTGGCTAGCCAACCTCTAGGATGGACTGCTCAGGCGTAGCCGCCATAATCGCCTCTAGCGAGATTATCGAAGCGGGTATATTCGCCCTGAAAGGCAAGACGACAGGTTCCAATAGGGCCGTTACGCTGTTTGCCAATAATAATCTCGGCAGTGCCCTGGTCCGGAGAGTCTTCGTGATAAACCTCATCGCGGTAAATAAACATGATGACGTCAGCATCTTGTTCAATCGCCCCCGATTCGCGGAGATCAGAGTTAACGGGGCGCTTATTCGGTCGTTGCTCTAGCGCGCGATTTAACTGCGAAAGCGCCACGACCGGGCACTTAAACTCTTTGGCAATGGCTTTTAAGCTGCGAGAAATTTCTGAAATTTCGGCGGTACGGCCCTCGCTGGAGCCGGCAACACGCATGAGCTGCAGATAGTCCACCATAATCATGCCCAATGAACCTTGCTCTCGGGCAACCCGTCGCGCTCGAGACCGCACCTCGGTCGGTGTTAGGGCGGGCGTGTCGTCTATGAATACATTCGCTTCTTTCAATTTTGCCATGGCGGCAGAGAGTTTAGGCCAGTCGTCTTGCTCTAATTTTCCGGTTCGAACGCGAGTCTGGTCGATCTTGCCCAGTGAAGACATCATGCGGATAACCAATTGCTCTGCTGGCATCTCCATCGAAAACACCAAAATAGGTTTCTCACTACCCGAGGCGGCATTTTCAACGAGGTTCATAGCAAAAGCGGTTTTACCCATTGAAGGACGGCCCGCCACAATCACCAGATCGGAATCTTGTAGCCCAGAAGTCATGCGATCGAGATCAATAAAGCCCGTAGTTAAGCCTAATATCTCGCCACCACTTTGAAAGAGTTCCTCAATACGCTCAAGGGCACCCTGCAAAAGAGGCTCCATCGCGCGGGCTCCTCCGGTTTTAGGCCCCTCCTCTGAAATTTGCATAATGCGCCGCTCAGCTTCATCAAGAAGTTCTTCAGCGGAGCGTCCCTCGGGATGAAAACCCGTACTAGCAATGTCCTGCGCTGCGCCAATCAATTTTCTCAGAACTGCGCGTTCGTGGACTGCCGTAGCGTAAGCGCGAATATTAGCCGCGGTGGGGGTGGTTTCTGCCAACTCAGCGAGGTAGGTATGGCCGCCAGCGGCGTCTAGCTCACCGGTAGCGAGCAATCTGTCGGCGACCGTTATAACGTCGACGGGCTGCCCCAGATCGACCAGTTTTGCGATCTGACGAAAAATAGCCCGGTGCTCGGGCCGGTAAAAGTCTTCGGCAACGACAATCTCGGCAATGGCATCCCAGCCTTCAGGAGATATTAGCAATCCACCTATAACCGACCGTTCAGCCTCAACCGACTGCGGTTGCATGCGAATACGCTCGAGATCTAAGTCACTCGCTGACGATGGGAAAGAGGGTGATGAAGGTTGCGTCATTAACTGCTATCCGGTGTCCGGCAGTGCAGCATAACCCATGCTAGGGCGTACTGTGTACGCCCGATTGAGTCAGCACCTGTAGATTACGGCTTAGCTGCAAGCAGCGATGGTAGTGGAATCAGGCAGGAACGACTGACACCGCGATATTGGTTGCCACGTTTCCATGCAGTTGCAGCATCACTTCGTATTCGCCCAAATCCCGTATAACACCTTCTGGCAGGCGAACTTCCGATTTATCAATCTCAACACCCGCCGCGGTGATAGCGTCGGCAATATCGCGGGTACCCACAGAGCCAAAGAGCTTACCCTCTTCGCCTGCGGTGGCTTCAATAGCAACAGCCGCTAACTCAACGATAGCCGCTGCACGCTTCTCAGCCGCCTCCCGTGAAGCCGCTGCCGCTGCCTCAAGATCGGCACGCCGCGCTTCAAACTTGGCTACGTTGTCACCGGTTGCAGGCACAGCTTTACCGTGAGGAATTAGAAAATTTCGACCGTAACCCGCTTTTACATCGACCTTATCGCCCAGGCTACCCAGGTTACCCACGTTCTCCAGCAAAATAACTTCCATCTTAAATTCCTCGCAGTCGGTTTAGCCGACACCGTTCCCACAAAATCCAGAAGCCTCAGGCTTCCCCATCCGTTGACGCCGAAGACCATCGGCGCCTGAAATCCAGTAGAGCATCGGCCATTACCAAGCCCAACAACAACCCTTTAACTGGGTCCAAAAGCAACCACATCACATAAAATAGGATGAGACTGCCATTACCCCGACGAGTGGCTGCAACCCAGGCATGTACCAAAGCGAAACCCGCAAACATCAACGGCACCGCCCAAACCATTGCCCACCCGCTAATCCAAGGCGCTTGCAACCACAATACGATCGCAAAACCACCCATGATTAAAGTCGCACCAACCGGCAAACGTAGCCGGTGGAACTCAACCCGGAATCCTCCGGGGTTGTACAACAACGCTTGCCAGTACCTAGCCAACAGCAAACTCAGAACCGCAGTTACTGCGTTACCGGCGGCCAAGATACCTGCAACCTGAACGGGCGTGGGGCGCTGTAACGTTATCGCCTCACCCTCTCCCGTCATATTGGCTTCGAGTTCTCCGATGAGTTCGGCAAACACTAAAACCAACTGATCCAAAAATTCGCCGCTAATCAGTAGCAGACCAGCGCCGCCGATTAACCCAAGTCCCACGCTGGCCAAAATCGCCAAGCCTAGACTTACCGTGACTCGCAGTGTGACCGCCAGCACAAACGTGCCAGCCAGCAACACCACGCTGCCAATATCGCCGCTCATCCAAGCCGCTAACAACGCCGGCAGCAGGGCCCAGAGCACCAACCAACTGCCGTCGATTACTCCTTTGCGCAATGTCACCAAAGCGATCGCGGCGGCACTGAGCCAGCCAAACAGCAGGCTTCCCGCGCCCACTACCGCAACCGCTAGCGCCTGCCAACGGCCACGCATAATAAATTCTGCGAGGCCGCGCATTACGTCACCGACTTACTGGTGAGAATCGGTGTAGGGCAGCAGCGCCAGAAATCGTGCACGCTTCACAGCCGTGGCCAGCTGACGCTGGTACTTGGCTTTGGTACCCGTGATTCGACTGGGTACGATCTTGCCAGTCTCGGTAATGTACTGCTTCAAAGTTTCGAGATCTTTGTAGTCGATCTCTTTAGTGCCTTCGGCAGTGAACTTACAAAATTTACGTCGACGGAAAAAACGAGACATGGCTCACTCCTCGCTGTTGTCTGAATCGGATGAATCTTCGACATCAGCCGAAGCGTCTTCGCTATCACTGTCAGCTTCTGGGGGCTTTGACTCTGCCGCCTGCCGCTCTTGATAACGAGATTTGCGCTCCCGATCCTCTTTCTCAGCCTTCATGATCAGCGACTCTTCAGCCACCAACTCATCGCGCCGGATAACAAGATTTCGGATAACAGCGTCGTTGTAACGGAAGGTCGTGCTTAGCTCTTCCATAGCTTCGTTGGAAGCTTCAACGTTCATCAAGATGTAGTGCGCTTTGTGCACCTTATTGATGTGGTACGCCAGCTGACGCCGACCCCAGTCCTCGAGCCGGTGGACTGTGCCGCCATCTTTGGTAATAACGGCTGAATAACGCTCGATCATGCCCGGGACCTGTTCTGACTGGTCGGGATGAACCATGAACACAACTTCGTAGTGTCGCACTCGATCACTCCTTTCGGATTACGCCATCCGCATTTGCGGTATAGCAAGGAGATGGGGTGGTTACACCCCGTCTAATTTTCTGAGGCGCGGAGTTTACCCAGCACCATGGCACAATGCAATGCCACGCTTTAGGGCCTGTTTCTCTGCCTCACAGCCTCAAACAGGCAGATACCGGTCGCAACAGACACATTGAGGCTGGAAACAGACCCCTGCATGGGCAAACTGACCAAAAAATCACAGTTCTCTTCGGTCAGGCGTCGCATTCCGGCGCCCTCTGCTCCCATAACAATAGCCAACGGTCCAGAAAAATCCTGCTCAAAAAGCGTACGCGGCGCCTTATCACTGGTACCAATCAGCCAAACACCCGCCTCTTTTAATTGGCCCAGAGTTCTGGACAGATTTGTCACTCGTACAAACGGTACAGTATCTGCCGCACCACACGCCACTTTGCGCGCAACGGGTGAAAGGCTGGCCGCGCCGTCTTGGGGAACGACCACCGCAGTGACTCCCGCCGCGTCGGCCGTGCGCAGACAGGCGCCAAGATTGTGTGGGTCGGTGACCCCATCCAAAATAAGTAGCAAGGGCGAGTCGTGACGTTGCAACAGCGCCAGTAACCCGGCTTCGTCGACCGCATCGGTAACCGCGCCCGCATTCACTTTTACTGCGATTCCTTGATGACGACCGGTAGCAACATTATCCAGCGCTGCCCCGGTAACCCGCTCCACAGCCACACCCTGATCTGCCGCAAGCTGCAACAGGGACTGGGCGCGCTTATCGCGTCGGCTGGTTTCCAACCACAGTACCGTGATCGCCTTGGGCTCTCTGCGCAGCAGCGCCTCTACCGCATGAAACCCATAAACCCAATCACTCACCGTTTACTGCGCCCCGGCTTATTTCCATTGGAGCGGGGCTTACCGCCCTGCTTTTTCGGTGCGCCACCACCCGCTTTGGCTTTTGAATCTTTGGAATGAGCTTGGCCAGTCGATTTTTTACCCGCTTTACTTGGTGATTCACGCTGGTGATGTTTTCCGGCGGCGCTTTTCTTCTTACCGGTTGAGCCGGTTCCTTTGCGCCCTCTAGCCGGCCTTGCATTTGAAGCCCCCACCATTTCCAAGTCTATTTTCCGTTCATCCAGATCAACCCGAGCAACCGTGACCTCTACGGGGCCACCCAATTGAAAAGTTCGACGCGTTCGGTCACCCACTAAGCGCTGTTTAGGGGCATCAAAATGGTAGTAATCGCCGGGTAAGGCACTGATATGAACCAGCCCTTCAATGTACAGATCGCTCAGTTCGACAAAAATTCCAAAGGCAGTTACTGCCGTAATGACCCCTGAAAATTGTTCGCCCACTCGATCTCTCAAGAACTCACACTTTAACCACGCATCAACTTCCCGAGTGGCATCGTCGGCACGCCGCTCGGTTAACGAACAACGCTCTCCCAAGGCGGTCACCGCAACCAGCTCGTAGGGGTAATTTATCGACTGCCTTTGCTGTTCCACACCCTCAGAGCGACGGGTTTGTTTGGGATATTTCCCCCCGCGGATAAGGCTGCGAATCGCTCTGTGCACCAATAAATCGGGATATCGACGAATGGGAGAAGTGAAATGCGCATAGGCGGGGTAATGCAATCCAAAGTG
>QXYP01000077.1 GCA_009886815.1 Halieaceae bacterium | reverse complement strand
CCAGTGAGCGGGCTCAAGGCCTTGCCGGCGTCAAAGATCAGGTATCTCGCATTCAACTGCAAACCCTTGATGATAATTGTGCGGAATACCAAATACCCGAAATACCCCTTAATGATGAGCGCCAGGGTATTGTTCATGTCATGGGTCCAGAGCAGGGTGCGACCTTGCCTGGCATGACAATTGTTTGCGGTGATTCTCACACCTCTACCCATGGCGCGATGGCTGCGCTGGCACACGGTATTGGCACGTCCGATGTTGAGCATGCGCTGGCTACGGGGTGCCTCATACAGCGCAAAATGAAGAACTTCCGGGTGAGCGTCGACGGTGAATTGTCCATCGGGGTGACTGGAAAGGATATTGCCCTAGCGGTTGTAGGCGCAATTGGAACCGCAGGCGGAACCGGGTTTGCCATAGAGTTTGCAGGTTCTGCGATTCGTGCCTTGAGCATGGAAGGGCGCATGACGCTGTGCAACATGGCGATTGAAGCTGGAGCCCGTGTGGGCTTGGTCGGCTTTGACGACAAAACCCTCAGTTATGTCGCCCAAACACCTTTTGCACCAGGGGAGTCGCATTGGGATCAGGCTGAGATTTACTGGCGTACCTTGCACAGTGACGCCGATGCGGTCTTTGACCGCGAGATTCGTCTTGATGCGGCCACGATTCAGCCTCAGGTGACATGGGGAACATCCCCTGAAATGGTCACTGCCGTATCGGGGCGGGTGCCAAAGCTAGAGGAGATGGTGACAGACACCGCTCGTCAAGGCCTTGAGCGGGCACTGTTTTATATGGGGCTCGAACCGGGAATGTCGATCACCGATATCAAACCCGACGTTATTTTTATTGGCTCTTGCACGAATTCGCGCATTGAAGATATGCGAGCCGCCGCTGCGGTTCTAAAGGGCAAGCGAATCGCAGCCAATATTAGTCAGGCGCTAGTTGTGCCGGGCTCTGGTTTGGTGAAAAAACAAGCTGAAGCAGAGGGGCTTGATCAGATTTTTAAAGACGCTGGAATGGAATGGCGTGAACCGGGTTGTTCGATGTGTCTCGCAATGAACGCAGACAAACTCGAACCTGGCCAGCGTTGTGCGAGTACATCAAATCGTAATTTTGAAGGACGACAAGGATTTGGTGGAAGAACTCATCTTGTGAGTCCTGCTATGGCGGCCGCAGCGGCAGTGTCAGGGCATTTCATTGACGTTCGTGATCTTGCGGAGGTGGGGTTATGAAAGCGTTCAAGCGGCTTGAAGGTCTAGTGGCGCCCATGGATCGTGCTAACGTCGATACTGACCTCATCATTCCCAAGCAATTTCTTAAGTCGATTCGTAGAACCGGGTTCGGCCCTAATTTATTTGACGAGTTGCGTTACCTTGATGAAGGGCAGCCTGATGCGGACTGCAGTGGGCGTCCATTAAATGCAGAGTTCCCGCTTAATTTTCCTCGTTATCAGGGCGCGAGCATTCTTTTGGCTAGAGAAAATTTCGGCTGTGGTTCGAGTCGTGAGCACGCGCCTTGGGCGCTCGATGGGGCGGGTTTTCGCGCTATTATTGCGCCAAGCTTTGCCGATATTTTTCGCGCTAACTGCTTCAAAAATGGGCTGCTACCCATAGCCCTCGATGCCGAGCGAGTTGATCAGTTGTTTGCCCAAATGTACGAAACCGAGGGCTTCAGTTTGATTGTTGACCTTGAAAAGCAGCTTATTGAAACACCGAAGGGTGAAACGATTGCTTTCGAGACTGACGATTTTGGTCGAAATTGCCTACTTAAAGGGCTAGATGATATCGGCATCACGCTGCAGAGTGAGGCGGTCATTCGCGACTTTGAGCGTGAGCACCAAACGCGCTTCCCTTGGGTATTTGAGACCCTGGAGGTCTGATGAGCCATTCCATATTGCTGCTGCCTGGCGATGGCATCGGGCCCGAGGTGGTCGCCCAAGCCCGTCGAGTGTTAGAACGTGTGGCTGATCTCTACAACCTGACTATTGAGCTCGATGAAGCCAATTTAGGCGGTGTCGCGATCGATCGTGAGGGGAGTGCGTACCCCGAGACGACCCAAGCTAAAGCGCGATCAGCCGCGGCGCTGCTTTTGGGCGCCGTTGGGGGGCCGCAATGGGATGGTTTGCCTGCAGCCCAGCGACCCGAACGTGGCTTGTTGGCTATCCGCGCAGATCTTGATCTATTTGCTAATTTGCGCCCCGCAATATTATTTCCTCAGTTGGCCGATGCCTCCAGTCTAAAGCCCGAATTGGTGGCTGGACTTGATATTTTGATTGTTAGGGAGCTCACCGGCGGCATTTATTTTGGTGAACCAAGAGGCATTCGCACACGGGAAGACGGTGAGCGGGAGGGATACAACACCTACATTTACCGTGAGAGTGAAATTGAGCGCATAGCGCAACTGGCTTTTGAACTGGCAGCCAAGCGTGACGGTAGAGTAACGTCAGTCGACAAAGCCAATGTCCTCGAAGTGACTCAACTTTGGCGCGAGGTGGTTACGCGTGTGGCAGAAAATTTTGCGGGGGTCGATTTAGACCATCTGTATGTTGATAACGCAGCGATGCAACTCGTACGCGAGCCAAAGCAGTTTGACGTCTTAGTCACGGGAAACATTTTTGGAGATATTCTGTCGGATACCGCTGCCATGCTGACCGGTTCGATTGGCATGCTGCCGTCGGCGTCACTCAATGCGCTTTCGGCAGGTCTGTACGAGCCTGTGCACGGCTCTGCGCCTGATATCGCCGGGCAAGATCGCGCGAATCCGTTGGCGACCATACTGTCAGTGGCCATGTTGTTGCGCTATTCCCTCAATGCTGGGAATGCGGCAGCGGCCGTAGAGGCCGCCGTATCTACCGTGCTTGATCAGGGTTGTAGGACTGCAGATATTGCCGCTGAAGGTGATGCCGTCATTGGTACCGAAGCCATGGGTACGGCCGTCTTAAAGGCGCTGAAAGGTCATGAAGGAAATGAGCTATGAGTGAAACGATTGATATTGCTGTTGTCGGCGCGACTGGCGCTGTAGGTGAAGCAATGATCGAAATTCTCGAGCAGAGAGAGTTTCCCGTTGGCAACCTATACGCATTGGCTTCAGAGCGCTCGGTAGGTAAAACCGTGCGCTTTAGAGGTAAATCGATCTCAGTTTCCGATCTTGCCGAGTTTGATTTTTCAAAAACTGCCATCGCACTATTTTCGGCCGGTGGTGGTGTCTCTGAGGAGCATGCACCCCGTGCCGTCGCTGCCGGGTGCGTGGTGATCGACAATACGTCGCATTTCCGTCGAGAACCGACAATACCCCTCGTTGTGCCTGAGGTGAATTCCGAGGCGATAGCGGGGTATCGATCAACCGGCATTATCGCCAACCCTAATTGTTCCACCATTCAGATGTTGGTTGCACTCAAGCCCATATATGACGCCGTTGGTATTAGTCGAATTAATGTCGCTACCTATCAGGCCGTGAGTGGTACGGGGAAGACGGCGATTGAAGAGCTGGCCGGGCAAACCGCGCGCTTACTTAATGGTCAACCTGCTGAGACCAAGGTTTACCCGAAACAAATTGCTTTCAATGCACTGCCGCACATCGATACTTTTGAAGAAAATGGTTACACCCGGGAAGAAATGAAAATGGTTTGGGAAACGCAAAAGATTTTGTCAGACCCCGATATCACTGTTAACCCCACCTGCGTTCGTGTGCCGGTGTTTTTTGGGCACTCAGAAGCGGTACATATCGAGACGCATAGCAAGCTTACCGCGGATGCCGCCCGCAAATTACTGGAAGCGGCGCCGGGCATAACGGTAATAGATGGACAGAAGGACGGGGCTTATCCCAC
>QXYP01000076.1 GCA_009886815.1 Halieaceae bacterium | reverse complement strand
AGAAACGGTTGTGGTGACCCCCCCGGACTCGCGAATCACCTTCATGCCGCGATTGTAGCTGGCCAGCATAGTGCCTTCGACGGTGGCCATGGGCACATAGAACTCGCCCTGGGCGTGTTCTCCGTTCACCAAAAGTGGTCCCGCTACGCCGATAGGAATTTGCGCAACTCCCCAAATATTCTCGATGTTCCCAGCCATGACGTGGGGGTCGTAGGAATACTGTTTGGTGTGGTTGAGCGCCACACCGGTTTGGGCTTCAATAAAGGCTTGGCGTGCAGCCAGGCTCTCTTCGCTGTAGTCGTCTTCTGCAGACCGCGGGATTTTCGGCGTTGAGTCGCTCATTAGCCCATGACTCGTGCTTTTGCGGCGTCGTACTGCACCGCTAATTTTGCAACATAGTCAGCGGCAGAGCCCAAGCTCTTCACGGCGCCAATACCTTGGCCCGAACCCCAAATGTCTTTCCAGGCCTTGGCGTCAGTATTACCTCCCGAGCCAAAGTTCATTTGCGTAGGATCGCTGACGGGCAGGTTGTCGGGGTCTAGCCCAGCGCTCTCAATAGAGGGGCGCAGGTAGTTGCCATGCACACCGGTAAACAGGTTGCTGTAAATAATGTCGTCGGCGCCGCAGTCGACGATAGCCTGTTTGTAGCCCTGGTCTGCATTCGCTTCGTCGGTAGCGATAAACGCTGAGCCGATATAGCCGAGGTCTGCTCCCATGGCCTGTGCAGCAAGCACGGCATCGCCGGTAGCGATAGCGCCGGAAAGTATAAGGGGCCCTTCAAACCACTCGCGAATTTCTTGAATGAGCGCAAAGGGTGACTGGGTGCCCGCATGGCCGCCAGCACCGCTTGCGACGGCAATCAAACCATCGGCGCCTTTCTCAACGGCTTTTTTGGCGAAGCGATTATTAATAATGTCGTGCAGCGTAATGCCGCCATAGCTGTGCACAGCTTCGTTGACCCACTCTTTTGCGCCCAGAGAGGTAATGACAATGGGTGCTTTGTATTTGACGCACATTTCCATGTCGTATTCCAAACGTGCGTTTGAACCATGAACAATTTGATTTACCGCATAGGGTGCGGCCGGTGAATCGGGGTTTTCTTGATTGTGACGGTCGAGCTCATCGTTAATGCGCTGCAGCCACTGATCCAGCACAGGCTCAGGTCTGGCGTTTAGAGCAGGGAATGATCCCACGATGCCGGCTTTGCACTGCGCTATGACAAGGTCTGGGTTAGAAATAATAAATAGCGGCGAGGCAATAATGGGCAGGCGAAGTGTATCTTTAAGAATGGGCGGCAAAGCCATAGCGAAGTCTCCTTGGACTCAATCGTGCTTAATGTGGGGTTCGGACTAAATTTGGGATTTGAACATACAGTATGTTTTTTTGTCGCTCAAGTATGTTTCGGGGTTTCCTTAACTGTGCCAAGCTGTCGGCTTCCGCAAAAAGTGCGGCTTTTTGAAGAATTCGGACCATGTATTACAAATATTTTGGTTTAGTGGAGTCGCCGTTTTCCATTTCGGTAAACCCACGCTACCTGTTTATGAGCCCCAGGCATCGCGATGCGCTGGCTCACCTGCTATACGGGGTGGGTAGCGGAGGTGGTTTTATTTTACTCACCGGAGAGGTGGGTACGGGCAAAACAACGATTAATCGCGCACTTCTAGAACAGCTGCCCGAAAATGTCGACCTCGCCATCGTGCTTAATCCAGCCCTAAGCGCCGTTGAGTTATTGGCCACGGTTTGTGATGAGTTGGCGATTGAGTACCCCGCAAATGATCACAGCTTGAAGGACCTCACCGATGCGCTACACCGATTTCTCCTAGATAATCATCAGGCCGGCCGCAAGACGGTGCTTATGATCGATGAAGCCCAGCACTTAGATTTCGATGTTCTCGAGCAAATTCGCTTACTGACCAACCTTGAGACCGACAGCGAGAAGCTCTTACAGATTATTCTGATTGGTCAGCCCGAGTTAACGGAAAAACTGCGACGCGCCGAGCTGCGGCAGTTAAACCAGCGAATTACGGCGCGTTACAACCTCGAGGCGCTGAGTCTTGACGAAACCGCAGCCTATATCAATCATCGCTTGCAGGTCGCCGGATTGCCCTCTGGGCGAGAGTTGTTTTCCAGTCATGTTGTACGAGCTATTCATAAGCGCGCTGAGGGCATTCCTCGACAGATCAATCTGCTGTGCGATCGTGCTCTTCTGGGGGCTTACGGGCGCAAAATGGATCGAGTCAATCGACGCCATGTGGCGGCAGCCGCTCAAGAAGTGTTTGGTGCTTCCCCGACTTCAGGTAGACGGCCTTCGGCGTCACTATGGGTGTTTGGCAGCGCCTGCTTGTTTGGGCTATTACTGCTTTCAGCGATTATTTATAGAGCTGATCTGCTTCCAGCGTTAGGCCCCTCGGCAGTTGTTGATCGGGAGCAAGCCGCCCAAAGTGATGATGATCCTGCCGCACAGCAAAGCCCCGATGCCAGGACCGACACCCAAGTGGCTGCTTGGTTAATTAATGAAACTTTCGCGTTGGAACAGCTGTGGC
>QXYP01000075.1:396-4629 GCA_009886815.1 Halieaceae bacterium | reverse complement strand
ACCTCGATCTCAAGGAGCAGATTGGCCTGAAACAAATCATGTGGGGTAGCGACTTTCCTCATCCAGAGGGCACTTGGCCTAACACCGCCGATTATTTTGCCGAGACCTTTGCCGGCTTCCCGGTTGAAGACGGCAAGGCCATTCTCGGTGGCAACGCCACAAAGTTCTACGGTATGGACGAGAATTATCTGCGCACTATCGCAGATGAGATTGGCCCTCAAGTTAGCATTTTTAACTAATAATAAATCAGTACGACAACGCGCGAGGAAACAGCATTATGGAGTTGATTGCAGTTTGTGACTCAAAAGTTAATACGGCACCGGACTTTCCCATGGGCTGGTGGTCACTGGCCCGCAGTCATGAGCTGCAGGTTGGAGAGGTAAAATCTGTATCGGCGTTAGACAGAGAGCTGGTCCTTTATCGAACCCGCTCTGGTGCTGTGCGCGTTCACGATGCCTACTGTCCGCACCTAGGGGCAAATCTGGGCATCAATGGGCGCGTGGTGGGCGAATCGATTCAATGCCCGTTCCACGGCTGGCAATTTGGAGGCGACGGTGCCTGCGAACTTATCCCCTACTGCGACGACATTCCCTCACGTGCCAAAGTCACTAACTGGCCGGCCACGGAAATTAACGGCGAAATTTACATGTGGTTTCACCCCACCGGAGGGGAACCTCAATGGCAGGTGCCAAAGGTGGAACAACTGGACGACGAAAATTGGACTGCCCCGCGTCAGGTGGAATTCTTAGTCCCTACCCACGTACAAGATATTGCCGAGAACTCCTGCGACCCAGAGCATTTCCAATACGTGCACAAGCAGAGCGAAACACCCCCCTCCTCGGTCACTGTCGAGGATGACGGGGCTGTTCACCTGCGCGCAGACATGAACGCCAGCGGCATGCCAGGACAGCTACACGCAACGATGTTTCAACCTGGCCTCGCTACCGTACTGACCAGCTATGGCCCTGGAGCGGAGATGATTGTTTACAACTCAGCACAGCCCTATAGCCGCGAAGAGACGCTTTTACGCTGGACGTTGACGGTCCGCAAGGAGATTGCCGATCTCGCGGGTGACCAAGTTATGAATGGCATCATCGATGGTCTGCAAGATGATTACCCCATTTGGAAAAACAAGGTACACCGTAAACAGCCTATTTTCTGTAAGGGTGATGAAACCCTGGTTCTCTTCAGAAAGTGGGTACGAAAATTTTACCTACCTGACAGTGAGCGGGGTCTCCAATGACAGCTAATTATTTCGCCGGAAAAACTGCGATCATCACGGGCGGAGCCAGCGGTGTAGGGCGTTCTCTAGCCATGGCTCTAGGCGCCGCAGGCAGCAATGTGGTGGTCGGTGACGTCGATAAAAGTGCCATGGAGATCATCGGCAAGGACCTTGATGCCGCCGGCGTCCCCCATCGCGTTGATCATTGTGACGTCACACAAACCAGCAGTTTGCAGGCAGTCCTCGACAGTGCTTTGGAGACGTTTGGTCAGGTTGACTTTGTGTTTGCCAATGCCGGAATCGGCGCGGGCGAGGCTGGGCCTATTTGGGGTTACTCCGAAAAAGATTGGCAATGGTGTTTTAACGTCAATGTCTGGGGAGTTGTAAACAGCATTAACGTTTTCATGCCCTATTTAGCAAGCCGTCCAGAACGCACACACTTGGTCATCACGGGTTCGGGCAACGGGGCTTACGCGATACTACCCGACGTGCCCATCTACACGGCGAGTAAAGCAGCGGTGCATACCATTACCGAGAACCTGCATTATCAAGTGCAGGCCGGCGGTCTCCCCGTTGTGGTTAGCGCTCTCTTTCCGGGGCCACATGTGGTGGAGACTGGCCTGTTCAACTCGGGGCGGGTTCGCCCTGAAGAATTTGACAAAGGCGTTGTGGGGAACGAGACGGGCATTAACTCTGTGGAAGACATGAAACGCATGGCCGAGGAGTACGGAATTAACCTGCAAACCACGCACCCCGACGAAGTCGCTGATATGGCGCTTCAGGGCCTGCCTGAGGGTAACTTTTGGCTGCTGGCACTGACCGAAGAAAATGAAGCCAAAATACAGCGACGCGCCGATATGATCATTGGCAAAACCACCCCGATACCGGAATCAGTAGGCTAATCAATAATACTAAAAGAGGACTGACCATGACCGATACTCCACAAGCACCCCAAGGCAACACCGGTGACATTATTAATTGGCCCATGCTCAAGGTGCACTACCGTACTGACCCCGAGGCCATTGCCGCACTGCTCCCTCCCGGCATCACCGTCGGTGCCGAACCGAATGTAAACTTAACGATCTATAACTTTCCGGTGCCCGATGTGCCAGAGTATGGCATCGTTACCACCGTCAATGCCGACTTCAACGGCGTGCAGGGTGAATACACACTAGGCTATGGTATCGACCAAGAGTCTGCGATATTTATTAGTCAAGAAACCAATGGGCAGCCCAAGTACCCCGCTGAAGTTGACTACCATCGGATTGGGCCCATGGTACGGGCGCGCTGCGTTCACCAAGGCTATACCTTTGTGGAGTTTGAAGGTATGAGTGAGGGTCCTGCAGGCCCTCAGCCAGAATGGGAACAAAACGAATGGTGGATTAAAGTGTCCCGGGCAGTCAGCATTGGCGGCCCCGCCACCGGCTATGACTTCCCGCCTCATGTAGTTCACGTCAAGAGTAAATTCGGCACGGCTTGGCAGGAATCGGTGCAAGGCAAACTGACGTTGCGGGACAGCCCGTGGGATCCCCTCAGCACTAAACTGCCCATGCGCGAACAGCTATCAGCATATCTCTGGTGGCCCATTTTCTTGGACAGATCAGTCACCTTGTCTGCGCCACTTGATCCCGAGGCCTTTCTGCCTTTCGCCGATACAATTTCCGGTTCTCGCTGGCCTGGCGTCAATGGGGCTCCACCACCTCAGCAGTAGCGCAGCACTGACGCTTTGAACCTAGAACAGCGTATTCAGTGCCTCGAGGACATCGAGGCTATCAAGCAGCTAAAAGCACGCTGGTGGTTTTCCTGTGATACACGGGACACCGCCAGTATGCGTGCCTGCTTCGATGAGGATGATTTCGAAATCGACTTTGGCTTTATTGGTAGGTTTACCGACATGAATGCCTTCATCGAGGTTTTTGAATCACTGGCCTGCCACCCTTCCCATATTGATATGCATCACGGCCTGGCTCCAGAAATAACCATTCTCGATGCGCAGACGGCCCAGGGCCGCTGGCGTATGCGCTTTCAACTATTAGAGACTGAACTCAAGCAAGTGCAACTGATGAGCGGTTTCTATGAGGACCAGTACGTAAAACTGGGGGGGCATTGGAAAATGCGCAAATCGAAATATACCCTGATGTCTAATCTCCATCTGCAAGACAGCGCTCAGGGGCTGACCATAGACCAGATCGGTACTGGGCCTGGGCTTGTGGGAAATAAGGAAGCCTTAGGTTGAGCGCTGAACCCCCCTCGAACAACCGAGCTCGCACAGCGTGGCATGAATTCTGCGATGTCTTAAAAGACGCGGGCGATCTTTTAACCGAGCCAGCCGTGCCTCAGGATGAGCAAACTCAAGCCGATGGCCTTCGTTACTTATCGAGAATGGCCCGCGCGGCCCTAGAGTGGTATGTGGAATTCAATGACCCTGCGTTTCCAATTCTTTACAGACCCGCCCATGAAACGATCAAACTCGGCGCAGATAACCCTGACAACCTTTACCAAAAGGCGGTAATTGACGGCCGACATGCATATCGGCTGAAGGGTCAGAGAGGCAGCGTTGACTATCTCAGCATGGCTACAAGCCGCGGTAGCTATGCGGAAAATTTTACCCAAGTAGAAACGGGCTTTCTTGATGGCGACAAGCTAGCCATTGAGGCTGATGGCTCATTCGAAGTCATTATCAGTGAACAACAACACTCCGGTAACTGGCTACCTGTCAGCAAGGACAGCGAATCGTTACTGATACGCCAAACCTATCGCCACCGAGAACTGGAAGAACCTGCAGAGATCACTATCGAACGGCTCAACACCGACGCAGTGCCTGCACCACTTGAACTCATGACTGCAATCGCGCATTTTGAAAAGGCGATTGCCTTTTATAGAAACACCACGCGGATGTTTGCTGACTGGAGCCAAAAGATCTCTGAGCAGCCCAACACGCTCCCTCTTTGGGATCAGACCTTTTGTCAAAGGGTGGGTGGCGACCCCAATATACTGTATTACCACGGTCA
>QXYP01000075.1:0-386 GCA_009886815.1 Halieaceae bacterium | reverse complement strand
GGTCAGTCACACCGGCAGTGTCACGATCGTGCTGTCTGGAGTGAATCCGGGCTGTACCAACTGGATTTCTACCGCCGGTCATAGTGAGGGCACGCTGTGTTTTCGCTGGGTTGGCGCCGAAGGCTGTGTCGATCCACAGGTTGTCGTGATCCCTCTGAATAAGGTCTTAAACGATGAGCACCTTGGCTTGTCGCGTACCTAATGATCGATATTGATACCCTACTGACGCAGGGACTAGAGCTATCGCCGAATAAACGTTATACCGACGCTAGCTTTGTCAAACCTCTAGAAGCACTGATTAACGCCCTCAACAAAGAGGCGCAGCTAAACCCCGACGGAGAGCAGTTTCATGAGGCGCGACTGCTGGGTTTGTTACGCAATCGTAA
>QXYP01000074.1:7795-12142 GCA_009886815.1 Halieaceae bacterium | reverse complement strand
GCTCATTTCATTGAGAGTTCCAGTTGGGAAATCGCCGACTGGTATGCCCCTGCTGATCAACCAGCGGAGGTTGAGCGTTACAGCTGGGGGCGTCAGAACTGGTTTCCCTATCATGAGGCCGAACATCGCGCTTGCCGTGAAGCGGTGGCGCTGATGGATATGTCTTTTATGGGCAAATTTCTCGTTCAGGGTCGCGATGCTGAACAGGCCCTAAACCGGCTGTGCTGCAACGACATTGCCGTACCTGTCGGTCGCATCGTGTATACCCAATGGGCCAATAGCTCAGGGGGGATTGAAGCCGATCTCACCGTGACCCGCTTGGCCACAGACCGCTTTATGGTGATTTGTTCAGACACGGCCCATGGACACGTTGAGATGTGGATGAAACGGCACTTGTCTGAAGATCAGCACGTGTTCATGACTGACGTGACCTCTGCCTACACGCAGCTAAACCTGCATGGCCCGAAGTCCAGAACACTTCTTGCGGCGCTGACCACAACGGACCTTGGCAATGAAGCCTTTCCGTATTTGCACGCTCGGGAAATTGATCTGGGGTATGCCCGTGTTTGGGCGATCCGGGTCACTTATGTGGGTGAGCTCGGTTGGGAGCTTTACATACCCACTGAGCATGCGGTTCAGGTTTATGACCGTATTGTCGAAGAAGGGAGTCACCACGGACTTCAACACGCGGGTCTGCAAGCCCTCAATAGCCTGAGGTTGGAGAAGGGCTATCGGGATTACGGTCATGATATTGATAATATGGACACGCCTTTGGAGGCCGGTCTCGGCTTCGCCGTAAAGCTTGATAAAGACGCTGGATTTATTGGCCGAGACGCTTTGGCGACGCAAAAGTTGGCGGGAATCCCAACACGCCGACTGCTGCAATTTAAACTGAGAGACCCTGAGCCTTTGCTTCACCATGCGGAACCGATCTATCGCAATGGTGAGGTGGCAGGTTACATGAGGGCCGGCGCGTATGGTTTCAGTCTTGGGGCGTCTGTGGGCTTAGGTTTTGTCGAATCATCGTCGCCAATTACTGCGCAGCACGTGGGTGAAGATCACTGGGAAATCGATATTGCCGGTACGCGATATGAAGCTGATGCTTCCCTGCGTCCCCTGTTCGATGCCGAGATGGCGCGCATCAAATGCTAACAAGGGTTTGAACACGACGACAGGCAGTACACGGTTGGGCAGTAAACGGTTGAATGTTGCGTAAGATCTTATGGCTTGGCCACATTTCGGGCTGGCTTAAAGTGGTTTAAAGGCGCAGCATGCTGCCGCCTTAAAGGCTTAGGCCTGAATGATTTTTTCCCACAAAGACGCTACCCACTGTCTAATTAACAGACCCTCGGACCACCTGTCGGATAGCTCACGCTGCTGTTCGTTGGTAATGGCGTAGGGTGGGGGGCCTAACTCGACAAGAAACCGCAATGTGTCATTGGGAGTGCTGCGCTTAGACCATGCGTGGAAACCGTCTTCCCACCACTTAAGATATTGGGCCACCCAGGGGGCGTGCTGCTCGAACTCGATCGCAATTTGAATTTGCTGATTATTCGAGATTCTTCCCTGAAAAGAATCAGAGCGTTGAATGATTTCATTAAAATACTGTTGATCAAGGTCATTCAGTGGCAGTGAAAGTTCTCTATCGACAACGAAATGTGAGAGGTCGGCACACAGCCGTAAATGCGGTACTTGGGCTATAACATCGAGCGTATAAAACAGGTCGTTCAAGGTGCTGTTACGGTGTGTTTCCATGAGGACGGGAAACGGATATTGCTTGGCCAATTCCAGCCATCGTTCAATGATAGGTGCCGCCGCCGCAGCTGAGCGCGGCATGACCTGAGCAATAATATTAACCTGCGTTGCTTTTAGAGTGGCCGCCATGTCTAACAGCGGTTCCAGAGTCTCCTCACTGTGAGGAAAGGCATTAACCATGCATTTGAGTCCTAGGTCCTCAAAATAGGGGGCTAAGGCCAGACTCTCTGGAATTTCAGCCACATTTGGGTCAACGCAGGCACCGTGGTAACCGGCCTTGGCAATCGTCTTAAGATGGTTTTCCGGAGAGTCTTCGGTTTGACCAGGAATTCTCTGCTCCATGGCCCATAGAGATTGGTAAATTTCAAGCTGCTGGGGCACCGCCTAAAACGCCGTCAGAAACGAGGCGGCATTGCCACCGGTGAGCTGCGCTGATTGTGCTGCTTTTAGGAAGGCGGGGCCGCTAACCGATTGTATGCCGGGTGCATCATGGAAAATTCTATAGGTCCGGTAACGGTGATACATCACGAGTTGTGGCCATAGCCGAATGACATTTTTGGGGTCTTCACCGAACAGGTCGCGGTGAAGTTGAGGAAGTTCGTACCAGGGTGCTGTGGGTTTTGCGTGATGTGCATTGTGGTAGCCGAAATTTAAAATCAACCAGTTCACGCATTCGAAGCGCCAGGAAAGGATAGGGCTAAAGGTATGGGCCTGCTCCCAGACGGCATCACCCTTGTGCTCAGAGATGGGGCCGCCAAACAGATTGGTGTTGTAGGGGTAGTCGTGCTCCAAACCGTCCACAAACCTCAGCACAATAATCATGATCATGTAGGCCAAGATATAGCCCAGCAGTGCGACTGGGTTGATGGTCGCCACTGCGATTAGTAGCGCGGCTCGTATGCAGATGATCGCGACATTGCGAGATAGCTGGTTGCGTCGCTCGGGAATGATAAACGCCGTAAACACCATAATGCCGTGCATCAAAATGTCATGGGCAGGAATATAGAACCATTCTAAGAAGGTAGTGGCTTTATAAACCCTTGGGTGTTTTCGGAAGAACGCTTCGTAATCGAACCACATGACATCATCATTTTCGACATGGTGTCGCAGGTGTTTGGTTCTAATATCCTTAAAGGTGCCATAGCAAGAACCGCAGACCCAGCCCAATATATTGGCGAGCTGTCCGTTGTGTTTGTTGGTGGTGAAAACCGTATTGTGCGCGCACTCGTGAATGAAGTAGGCCGCAATGATCATCCCATGGCCCAGTAGTAATGTACCCGGTACAAAACCTAGGCCACCGCCTTGAAACAGCAGCCACCAACCTGCCCCATAAGCGGTCAACGCGTAGAGTAGGGCACCACTGTGCCAGCGTGCGCTTTTTGCAGATTTAAAGGTCCAGGTGCTCATAGTAATCACGGTGCCTGTTGATCAATAGGGGGTTTCAGAGTGCAAAAGTATAAGAGTCCTAGCCAATAAAAAACATCTTCAATTGCATGGTCTTATTGGGGCTATGACTGTGTGTAGTGGGCTCCTGAATTTTTTGGAACACAGTGCTGTTTGTTTGTCTTTCGAGTTATGGTCGAGAGCCTCTATCTCTGAGCCTAATGGTCACAGCGTCTGAACAGTGAGGGCTCCGTTGTTTTGTTATGTGGGCCCTGCAGTTCGGGTTGTTCAATGCTAGTGAAATACGCCTTGGCGGTGCTTGTTGCTCCGGAATGACTTGGTCAATCGGCATGGTAATTCTCCACGGGTTCTCCCAGAATCCGTAAACTCACAGCAGTGACTGCTGCTGCACCCAGCATGCCTACCCACCATGGCAGGCCGAAACTGGTAGGTATTGTGCCCACTAGCAGAGCCGCGCCGCCCGCAAGCAAGGCATAGGGTAATTGTGTGCGGACGTGCTCTATGTGATCGCACCCCGCTGAAAGCGATGACATGACGGTCGTATCCGATATGGGGGAACAGTGGTCCCCCCAAACGGCACCTGCAAGAACGCCTGATACCGACGAGTAAAGCAGGTAAAAATGTTCGGGGTCAGCTTGTCCATTAGCGCCCATCACAGCCCAAGCCAGCGGCATAACGAGGGGTAGCAAAATGCCCATAGCGCCCCAGCTACTCCCTGTGGAAAAGGCCGTGAACGCCGCAAGCACAAACACCGTTGCCGGCAATAGGGTAACGGGTAGGCTGTCCCCGAGGCTGGCGATCAAGAAGTCGGCGGTGTGAAGCTCGCTGCTGATTTCTGACATGGACCAAGCCAGGACTAAAATGATCATCGCAACGAAGGTAAATCGAGCACCCGAAACCCAAGCATCGACAATTTCTTCCAGCGATAGCAATCGCTGCAAAATGCTCATCACAACCGCGGTGAAGGCCGATAATAACGAGGCCCACATGAGGGCTCTGTACGAGTCTGCTGTGCCGACGATATCGCTGATAGTCTCGCCCTCACCGGTGATATATAGGCCGGCGATAATACTGCAGGCCATGACAGCGACCGGTAGTAAAGCGTTGATGGCTCTCGGTGGTAACCCCGGCTTCATGGCTAAGGCGGCTTCATCGTCTTGTCCTACCGTGGATTTTACCGGCGGCGCA
>QXYP01000074.1:0-7785 GCA_009886815.1 Halieaceae bacterium | reverse complement strand
TGCCGGTAGAGCGGGCCCGCCGCTCAGCTTTTAACATAGGCCCAAATTCGCGTCCTGTGGTTATGATCAGCACAACCAAAAACATAGCCATAAACGGATAAAAGCTATATAGGATTGAGTTTAAGAATAGGCTGTAGGCGCTCATAGTGAGGCCATCAATCTTTGCGATCGCGTCACCAATAAGACTGACCTGATAGCCGATCCATGTGGTGACCAAGGCGATCGTAGCAATAGGTGCTGCGGTTGAGTCTACGATGTAGGCGAGCTTCTCTCGAGATATTCTGAGTCGGTCAGTGATGGAGCGGCTAGAATTACCCACAACGAGGGTGTTTGAGTAATCGTCAAAGAAAATGACAAGCCCCAGAGACCAAACGGCCAGTTGCCCCCTTTTGGCGCTATTTGCCCCCTTGATGATCAATTCGACAATTCCGCGCATACCGCCGTTGCGCGAAACAATACCCACCATGCCGGCGATCATAAAGGTGAACAACATAATGGTTACGTGGTCACGATTGACTACGGCATTGGCGACGTAGACCTCAAAGCTGGTGAAGAGGCCAAGGAATAACCCTTTCAGCGACATGCCTTGTAAAGCCCAAGCCCCTAACCAAAGACCTAGCATTAGTGCGGGCAGCACGCTGCGAATGAGAAGCGCCATGGCAATTGCGAGTATTGGGGGCAGCACTGAGATCCAAGCAGCGATGACAGGAATGCTCTCGTGGGTTGTTTGGTTGCCGCTGTGCACCGTGAGCACCACAGCGTCTTTGTTGTCTGATCGCACATTTCGAAATACCCAGCCATCTCCGTCAGGCTCGGCGCGGTAAGAGCTCACTGCGGTGCTGAGTACTGCGGTTTGCGCGTCGTCTCCGGTGACGGTGATGTTGTAGTCAATGCCTCTAAGAATGACTTGAGGGGCATCAAGTTGAGCGCCGTTGACGCTGCTGCTGAAGGTTAGCCATAGACTTAGTATTAGAAAGAGTTTGGTCATCATGGGTCGCAGGGTGTTGCGCTGCATATTGAAACTCCAGCGAGGAGAGAATGGGGTAGCGATCTGGCCGGGGTATTATGCCCTCTAGAGCGCCTGAATACTCGACTGACTCTTTACCCGTTTCTTATCAACGGTTCCTTACTGTGTTCATGAGCTGTTGAGCACTGCGATAGGGGGTCTGCTTAGCAAGATCTAGCGACACTCTGTTCTTATTGTGCAAGTTTATTCACCACTGCCGCAGCCTAACCTTTAGGGCAGGGTGTGGGGTTGGTGACTTTAACTAACCACTGTTTGACGTCTGAAGGCCTAAATGCTGCAGTTCAGGGCTTCGGTGGTAAAACACACCGGGGGTTTTTTCTTGGCAGAGGGCTAACAGAGCTGCCGCGAGTCGCTCGGCTGAGATGCTGGCGTATCGATCCCAAGGACCCCGGGTTAGCAAGGCTATTGCTGGCGCTAAACCCTGCAGCAACTGCTCCACGGGTCGACGGGCTTCTCGCCGGCCTAACAGTAGGCCGGGCTGAAGGATATCGAGCCGATCAAATCCGATACCGCCTAACTCACTTTCAACGGCACCCTTAATTCGAGCATAAAAAGCACTGGCACGGGGGTCTGCGCCAATCGCCGTCACAATTAAAAAGTGGTCGACCCCAGCCTCTCGTGCGGCATTGGCGAAAGCAAGCACTGCGTCAAAATCTACGGCTTTGAAGGCCTCTTTTGAACCGGCGTCTGCGATCGTGGTGCCAAGAGTGCAAACTGCTGTGTCTGCGGCAGGTAGGGTAGGTAGTGCGGCAAAGTCGACAACGAGTTCATTTGGGGCGTTTCCGGTCACCCGTCGGCCTACCGTGGTTAGGGTAATTGGCAGCTGATTAGCTTGGGTGATAAACGCTCGACCTACAAGGCCGGTACCCCCGGCAATAAGAAGATTCATGAAGTAAACAGTCCTCGTCGGGCACAATATCTGCGAGCCATGTTATACGGCTGGCTTGGTAGAACTTGGAGAGTTTACAGGAGGTCGGGGGGATGGGGGTACGAAGCCATCGGTCCATCAAGCTAAGGACTACCTAGCTGGGTGTCTATAAAAAGAAGCGGGGCAGGGTGGGGGTGTGGCTGCGGTGTCAGTGTTGACCGAGGCGCAATGCTAACAACCGCCGCGTTATTCCGGTGTCTGGATGTGGCTTAAAAGTATGTGGAAGGTGCCGCAGGGTTTCACGGCGTTACAGTGTGACCCTATGCCTGTTACAACCGCAGTCTTCTCAAGTGGCGCCACTGTGAGCACTGGAGCTGCTCACAGTAGCCCGAAACAACAGTGTTTAATTAGTCGAGGTTGTCATCAATGCAATCGATGAGATCGTCGCTAGCCAAACCATCAATAAAGTCATCTACAGCCTTGTCTGAGGGGCTTCCTTTGCTCTTTTTAATCATGGATTCAGCGGCTTTTTTAACGCTGGAATCTGCTTTACAGGCTTTTAACGCCGCCATCAGTTCGTCGGCCGCACCATTGGCAGAGACAGATGAAGCGCCCAACAGCAAGGCGAATGTCACTGCGGTGTATCGGAACATATTAGAAATTTTCATGGCTAAATCCTCTAGGATTGGGTTTATTGAAGTCCTCACCATGCAATGAAAAGTTGAGGCTGGCAAGGTATGGCGACTGACTTGCCGCATTAAGATGGCGGGAAAACCATTTTATGCGGATTGTACGGGCCGATTTCCCCCGCAAGTCCTGCCCCCCATCTCCGCAAAAAGTGATCACGCCCTCGATTAGATAACCGGTCAAGACAGCACCCACCTTACGATGAGCTTAGAAATGCTACTGTTAGCACTTCTCACAACAGAGCTCGGGTACTTAGCGCATGACCGTTAGCGATAAATCGGCATTATTTATTGGGCCACAAGGCGAACAGGGCGAAGTGTTTTCAGCGCTGTGGTCCCATTTGCTTAAAGTAACGATGCAGCGCAGAGCGCAGCGGTTTGTGAACGACCCTGAATGGCAACCGATATCTGTGGAGACTCACAATAGCGGTCACGAGGCCGTTCAATCAGCTCTGGAGCAATTGCTGGGTTTATTACGGGAAGAGATTCCAACCTTTAGCCCACGATATTTAGGGCATATGGTATCGGACGTATCGATCCCAGCTTTACTGGGTCACATGGCGATGCTATTTGAAAACGCAAATCTTGCCTCTAGAGAGGCCGCCGTGGTCGGCTCCGCGCTTGAAACCGAGGCCATAAATTTATTGGCCAATATGGTGGGACTCGATCCAAAGCCGGCAAGAGGTCATTTTACTTCCGGGGGTACCCTCGCAAACTTTGAGGCCGTCTGGCGCGCGCGCTATCGGCTAGATCACTGGTTGGCCTTGGGCGTTTGGTTAAAGCTTAATCAACATAGTGATGCCCCACTGTTTGAATGGGCTCATTGTGGTTGGCCCGTGTACCGTGAGCAAATGAAACGTCATGGTCTCTCTGAGCCTGACCTAGTGCCTTATAGCAGTGTAGTAATGGGCGCTCTCGCAATGTCTCGATTTGCCCGTGAGCACTTCGACGAAGAATGGCCCGAGCCCGTGTTATTGGTGCCAGGCAACAAGCATTATTCCTGGCCGAAGGCCGCCAATATATTTGGTTTAGGCCGTGAAGCTGTGTGGTCCTGCGACCTTGATGACAGAGGTAGGCTAAGCCCGCTGAGTTTAAAGGGGCAAATCGATCGGGCGAAGGTCGAGGGGCGTCCGATTATGATGGTGGTATCGGTAGCAGGGACCACCGAGCTCGGTATGATCGACCCTGTTGATAAGGTCGCGGACCTCCTTGATGACTTTCGCGAGAACCGTGGCCTTCACATTTGGCATCATATTGACGCAGCCTACGGCGGTTATTTTTGCAGCGCGTTAGACGGTGAGGCTTGTGTCCTGTCTGAGGCTAGTGAATCGGCTTTGCGCGCTTTTCCCAGGGCGAGTTCCATAACGCTGGACCCTCACAAGCTGGGCTTCGTGCCCTATGCCTGCGGTGCTTTTTTAGTCCCTGACGCCAATGCCTACCTCGTATCAAATATTCATGCCCCCTACCTAGAGGAGGTCGTTAACGCTGAATTTCCCAGTTGGTCCACAACCCTTGAGGGGTCAAGAGCGGCCACGGGGCCCAGTGCTGTGTGGTTGAGCGCCAAGATAATGCCCTTAGACAGTTCAGGGCACGGTGGGTTTCTCAATACAAGTTTGCAGATAACGCGTGCCTTTTACGAGGCGGTGTCCTCGGTGTCTCCTGATATCCGCATGCTCGACTCGAGCGATACCAATGTTCTGTGTTTTGCAGTTGCTGCCGAGGGCGATGCCCTTAGCGAAGCTAATCGAAAGACGGATGCCGTTATTGCTGACTTCCGAAAAAGCCCTGAATTGTCGGCAACGCGAACGGGTTTAACGATCGAACATTATGGCGAGTTAGTGAAGAGTACCGTAGCCCGCTGGGGTGGGTTACTCGATACCGATCAGTTAACTGTTGTGAGAATGGTGATCATGAATCCCTACTTAGACAATGACGCGATAGTTCAAAAAATTCAGTCGCAACTCGTGGGTTCCATACGTCATGCGCTGGAATAATAAGCTGCAGCATTTCAAAGGGCGAAGCGTAGATTGAGTTACTAGGGGAGGCCGTGTGCTGTAATATCTGCCCATTAAAGCTTTTGAATTGCGTCACCAGTAATACGCTAAGAAAAGCCTAGGCAACATCAAATGGGCGATACCAACAACGACGATAACAAGAACAATAACAACCAAAACCACAACCAAAACCACAGTTTGGAGAGGCCAATGAATAAAACTGAATCTTTTAAGGATGAAGCGGAAGCTTTTGCCCAGATCGAGGCGAAGAACTGGCATGCGGTGACACTCGATATACCCGCAGAGTCTAACGATTTTCACTGGCATGATTTTGATGCGGTCGTCTACATCACCAAGGGAGAGTTGGTGTTAACTGTAGAGGGTATGGACGGACCTGTTAGCTGTGGGCGTGGCACAAAAATCAACGCCACTGCCGGTGTTGTTCATCGTGAAGAGAGCAAAGGATACTCTGCCATTATTGGATTTGCTCAAGCGCCCGAAACGCTAACGCAGCCAATCAATAAAGCACCTCCTGCTGCGATGGGACAATAGCCTATGAGCACTTTGAGCAACGTCCGCAGCTTGCAACGCGCTGGGAGGGTGGTTGGACTGCGTCAGTTGTGTTTGCTCGTTGTTGCCTTGTGTAGTGCAGGAGCAAGTGCCAGCACGATCATCCATGCCGGACAGCTAGTTGATGTGGCGAGTGGCCAGATTCTCACTGAGCAAACGATTCAGATTGAAGGTGATCGTATTGTTGCTGTTTCCCCGGGGTACTTAAAGGACGAGGGCGCGCAGGTTATAGACCTCAGTGATGCCACGGTGATGCCCGGTTTTATGGATATGCACGTGCATTTGGGGCAGGAGCTCAACCCGCCCGGTAGCTATTCGGAAGGGTTTTATATGAACTCCGCCGATATCGCGTTGCGAGCGACGGTCTATGCCCGCCGCACCCTCGAGGCAGGGTTTACCACCGTGCGCGATTTGGGTGCCCGCGATAAAGACGCGCTCTTTGCTCTGAGAGATGCCATCAATGAAGGCATTGTGGTGGGGCCGCGAATTTATGCGGCGGGTAAATCTATTGCAACAACGGGTGGTCATGCCGACCCGACAAATGGGTTGCGTGAAGATCTGCGAGGCGATCCCGGGCCGAAGGAGGGCGTGATCAATGGCCCCAGCGATGCGTATAAAGCCGTGCGACAGCGCTATAAAGACGGCAGTGATGTGGTCAAGCTAACTGTTACCGGTGGGGTGTTGTCATTGGCCAAGAGTGGCGATAACCCGCAGTTTACGAGTGAAGAGCTGGACGCGGTTGTCGCAGCCGCCGGTGATTATGATTTTGTTGTCGCGGTTCACGCCCATGGCGCAGAGGGCATGAAACGGGCGATAAGAGCGGGAGTGCACTCTGTAGAGCACGGGACGTATATGGATGCTGAGGCTATGGCCCTCATGAAAGCCCATAAAACCTGGTATGTACCAACCATTTCGGCGGGTAAGTGGGTTGCAGACTTATCAGAGCAAGAAGGCAAGTTGCCCGCGGTGGTGCGGCCTAAAGCCGCCGCAGTAGGCCCGCAAATTCAGAATACCTTTGCAGAAGCCTGGCGTCAGGGGGTGCCTATTGCCTTTGGTACCGATGCGGGTGTGTCACCCCATGGTAAAAATGGGCGCGAGTTTGGCTTTATGGTCGAAGTGGGTATGCCCGTTATGGAAGCGTTGCGTGCAGCAACAATCAATGCCGCAATGCTGCTTCGGGTGGAGGATGAACTCGGGCAAATCGCGCCCAACTTTTTTGCTGACCTGGTCGCCGTGCGTCAAGATCCATTCGCTGATGTCAGCAGCCTCGAGGCGCCCGATTTCGTGATGAAAGGCGGCGTTGTGGTGGTCTCAAGCGCTCAGAATTAAAGCGAAGAAACTTAAAAAGTATGCCTGTTGCTCGGCTATGCAGATTCCACAGGCATGGGTAACAGTTAACTCGTCATCGCTTTAGCTGTGCGACATCTGGCAACTTAAGGCCGCCCAGAGCTGTCAATCTAGCGGCACTTGCTCATCATCTGGAGATGAGATTATTGGGCATCATGGGCAGGCCACGACCGGCTCACCCGCAGTGCCTCTGCATCTGCTAGTTCCCGCTGTTATCATGTGCGCACAGTAACGAAAGATAAAAATTTCTGTTGATGTTTATCCAGCCCTCTGTAGCGCTAGATAACCGAAGTTGAGGTCACTTTGAGCCAGAGAATACAGAACTACCTGTCGCAACATACGGCCGTCATCGAGGCACTATCAGCCGAGATAGAGACAATCGCTGCAATGATTGAGCTCTGCACCCGACGTCTTGGTGAGGGCAATAAAATTTTAATCTGCGGTAACGGCGGTTCGGCCGCCGATGCGCAACATATTGCTGCCGAACTTATTGGGCGCTTCGTGGGGGATCGACGGGCATTGCCGGCCATTGCGCTGACGACCGATTCGTCAGCTTTGACAGCGATTGCTAACGATTACGGTTACAACGCCGTGTTTGCGCGACAGGTAGAAGGTCTAGGGCGAACCGGCGATGTGCTATTGAGCATTTCTACATCGGGTAACTCAGAAAGTGTTAACGAGGCAAGTCGAACCGCCGCGGCGCTGGGCATGCATACGATGGCGTTAACAGGAAAAGGTGGTGGTGCCTTGAAGTCATTAGCAGATCTTGCGCTGGTGGTGCCCTCAGAGGTGACCGCACATATTCAAGAGTGCCACATTGTGATGGGTCACTTGTTGTGTGATGGGATTGAGCAAGGGTTGGCGTTGGTGTAACCCGATGGCCACCTTTACACATCACAAGGCTGTCTTTCTCGACCGTGACGGTGTCATCAATCATGATCGGGGGTACGTGTCCCGCTGGGCCGACTTCGAATTATTGCCAGGTGTTGTGTCGGCTATGGTCGACCTACAAGCGCTGGGATATCGGTTGATTGTTGTCACTAACCAGTCTGGCATTGGCCGAGGTTTTTATACGGAAGGCGATTTTGCGGAGTTGAGCACGCGTTTCATAGATTTTCTAGCTGATAGCGGCGTCACGCTCACCGCTATTTATCACTGCCCGCATCATCCTACTGAGGCGCTTGGGGGTTACAGAAAAGACTGCGACTGCCGTAAACCTAGACCTGGCATGATTTTTCGAGGTCTCAAAGAATGGCAGCTTGTGCCCGAAGCCTGCGCTTTGGTGGGAGACAA
>QXYP01000073.1 GCA_009886815.1 Halieaceae bacterium | reverse complement strand
TTCAGGGCTTGGCGCCCAATATTACCGAGGAAAATCTGCAAGCCCGATGTCGTGGAGTCTTGCTCATGTCCATTTCAAATAAAAAGAATCTCTTGGTACTGACAACCGGTAACAAAAGTGAGCTTGCAGTGGGCTATTCCACGTTGTACGGGGACATGGCTGGTGGGTTCGACGCGCTCAAAGACTGCCCCAAAATGTTGGTTTATGCTTTGGCGCGATACAGAAACAGCCTGAATCCGTGCATTCCTGAGCGGGTGATTACTCGGCCACCCTCAGCCGAATTAGCGCCGGATCAAAAAGATGAGGACAGCTTGCCTCCCTATGAAGTGCTCGATGCCATTATTGAGCACTATGTAGAGCAAGATCTCAGTGCTCACGATATTATCGCTCTGGGTTTTGCTGAGGCAGATGTCAGACGGGTTGTGAGGCTCATCGACCTCAATGAATATAAGCGCCGTCAAGCGCCCGTGGGCGTGCGCATTACCCAGCGTGGTTTTGGGCGGGATCGCCGCTATCCAATTACTTGGGCTTGGCGCGGTCCCTGAATTTTCAGCGTCTCGGAGACTTCCCTAGCTTTTAGGACGGTAGTCAAACTGCGGTGGTTCTGGTGGATCGAAAAGCCCTAAAGAGAGCTGATTGATCCATGAACGGTGCAGCCCGTCCAAATCGTACACACTCTCAAAGTCTCCATTTTCATTGAGACTCGGGTGGTCCGGAAAATTTTCGTGTAGCACGGTGATGGAATCTTTGGCCAGCTCATTGAAATCTAGCAAAATATAAGCCTGGGCCATGATGGCAAGACCATCGGCTACGGACGGTGTTTGCTGCATATGCTCAACCACGTAGCGTCCACGATTTAACGCCGCCATATAAGCACCTCGGCGAAAATAGTAGTTGGCAACGTGAACTTCGTGTCGGGCCAACATATTTCGCATGTGCACCATGCGTGCTCGAGCATCAGGGGCATAGGCACTGTCGGGGAATCGTGCCAATAGTTGTGCGAACTCGGCAAAGGCTTCTTTGATGTGCGATACGTCGCGTTTCGTATCGTCAGTGGGCACAAATGAAGCGAGGAAGCCGCCCTCCATATCAAAGGCAGAGAGTCCTTTCATGTAGTAGGCGTAATCGACATTGGGGTGCTGTGGGTGAAGCCGAATAAACCGATCTGCCGCCTCGATGGCGGCCTCAAATTCGTAGGCACCGTAGTGTGCATAAACCAGCTCTAATTGTGCTTGTTCTGCATAGCGGCCAAAAGGATAACGGCTCTCAAGCAGCTGCAGTGTTCTAATCGCGGTATTAAAGTTGCCGCTGTCCAGAGACCGTTGAGCTTCAAGGTAGATTTGTTGCTCTCCGTTATCGGCTATCTCAATATCGTCTTTGCCAAACCATGAGCAGCCACTGAAGACCACAATGATGGCAGCGAAGCTAATCAGTCGTGTGGTGGAGCGTATGGGTTGTAAAAGGTCCGAGTACAAAAGCTTGTAATCCTCAAGGCAAAGCGTTCTCATTCCCTATTGTAACGTCAACAGGGCGCTCGCCGCCAAATAAAAGATTGGGTGCAGAGTATACGCCATGAGCGATTGGGCATGAGGTTTCATTGAGTCAGGATAACTTCGATAGCATTAACGGCGAGGCGAGTATCTCGCGGGAACTTCATGGCACGCGTTTTGACCAGGCAGCGGCCATTTTATTTCCCGAATTCTCCAGATCGCGCCTACAGGCCTGGATTGGAGCTGGTGCGCTTACCCTCGACGGACAAACGGCGCGCGCTAAAGATAAAGTGACTCAGGGCCAGCACCTCGTGTTGGCGGCTGCGGTAGAACCTGCGGTGAGTTGGTCTGGCGATTCCCGACCGCTGGATATCGTGTACGAAGATGAGCATGTGCTTGTTGTCAACAAAGCTGCTGGTGTTGTGGTACACCCCGCAGCCGGTCACGCCGATGGGACTTTGGTGAATTCATTGATTGGATATGCCCCCGAGCTGGAGCAGCTGCCGCGGGGTGGCATCGTCCATAGACTCGATAAAGATACCACGGGCATTATGTTTGTCGCCCGTTCTCATCTGGCGCACCAGTCTTTGGTAAAGCAGCTTGCGGCCCGTTCCGTCCAGCGCATTTATGCGGCTGTCTGTCGAGGGGCACTTTCGGGTGGCGGTTCGGTCAATGCCCCCATAGGGCGCCATCCTACGGTGCGAACCCGCATGGCGGTTAACGAGGGTGGTAAACCTGCCATTACGCACTATCGAATCGCCGAGCGCTTCAGTCATCACACGTCCCTTTCAGTGAGCCTAGAGACGGGCAGAACGCACCAAATTCGGGTGCACCTAGCTTCACGCAACAATCCTCTTATAGGAGACCCTGTTTACGGGGGGCGTCCTAGGCCCCCCGCCGGTGCCAATACTGAGCTGCAAACGGCTCTTCGCACTTTTTCTCGTCAGGCATTACACGCTCAAACCTTGGCTTTTGATCATCCTGCAACGGGCCAGCGCTGCCAGTTTGAAACGCCACTACCTGATGACCTAATCCAGCTACTGGCGGTGCTGCGCGCGCACGACACCGTTGCGTCGCTATGACTCAATGAATGTTATTCAAGCTGATGTTGGTGTGGCAGGTATTCACGCCTTCACAACCCTTAGAGCTAAAGGTACCAGTGATGCGCCTTTTCAAAGCTTGAATTTTGGCGATCACGTGGGCGATGACCCTCAAAAAGTAAAATTCAATCGCGATATCTTGAGGGATTCTCTACCGGGGAATGTGCCCCCGCGCTGGTTGCAGCAAATTCACGGTGTTGATGTGGTTGCTGCGCATTCTCTTGCCGAGGGTGAGGTGCCTGTTGCCGACGCGATATGGACCGATCGACCGGGTATGGCGATAGCGGTTATGACGGCTGACTGTTTGCCTATCGTTTTAGCGGGAATTCATAGTGACTGGGTGGCTATTGTTCATGCAGGCTGGCGAGGCCTGGCGGCGGGGGTCATTGAGGCAACACTCGCTGCGGTACCGGGAAGTTTTGAAGGGGCGCAGGCCTGGTTTGGACCTGCTATCGGTCCCTGTTGCTTTGAGGTAGGCGCAGAAGTGCGCGCAACTTTTCTAGAGCGTTTTGGCGCGACGGTCACAGAGTGTTTTTCATCGGCCGATAGCTCGGGGAAATATCTCGCGGATTTGGCCGGGATGGCAGCCTTGCGCCTGCACGAACTGGGTATTGATAAGGTCTCTCATTCTGGACGCTGCACGGCTTGCGAAGCACAGAATTTCTTCTCCCATCGCAGAGACGGCATCACCGGGCGCATGGCCACCGTGGCGATGATACTGCCCCAATAAAACTCCCCACTTGAAATTAGGCGTGTTCGACGCCATTTAATTTGTCAGGGCAAGAAGCCTACAAGTTATTGGTGAGGGGATAATCACATGCGTATGGATAAGCTAACCAACCCGTTACAAAACGTATTGGCAGACGCGCAATCGCTGGCCGTAGGCCGCGATCAGCAGTTTATTGAGCCAATACACATACTTAAAGCACTGCTTGATCAGTCGGGAGGCTCTGCCGTTCCTTTGTTGCAAAAAGCCGGAGCCAACGGGTCAAAGCTGGCAGGCGATGTGAATGACGCTTTGTCGTTAGTCCCGACGGTAAAGGGTGGGCGCGGCGATGTGCACTTATCTCAAGACTCCAGCCGATTGCTTAACCGGGCCGATAAATTGGCCCAGACCCGCCAAGATGCCTACCTATCCTCTGAGCTCGTTTTGTTGGCGATGGCTGATGCCAGCTCTCCAGTGGCCAAATTGTTAGCGAAGTCTGGGGCGAGTCGCGCTTCTTTGGAGCAAGCGATTGATGAGGTGAGAGGTGGTGAGGGCGTGAATTCGCCCGACGCAGAAACCTCTAGACAGGCCCTTGAAAAATATACCGTAGACCTAACTGAGCTCGCCGAAGTCGGCAAGCTCGACCCTGTTATTGGTCGCGATGATGAAATACGACGGACCATTCAGGTGCTGCAACGCAGGACTAAAAATAACCCCGTTCTCATTGGTGAGCCCGGTGTTGGTAAGACGGCAATTATTGAAGGGTTAGCCCAGCGCGTCATTAATGGTGAAGTTCCTGAAGGTTTGAAAAACAAGCGGATTCTGTCGTTGGATCTTGGCGCATTGTTAGCCGGAGCAAAATTTCGCGGTGACTTTGAAGAGCGCTTAAAAGCGGTTCTCAACGAACTCTCCAAAGAAGAGGGGCGGGTTATCTTATTTATCGATGAACTGCATACCATGGTGGGTGCGGGTAAGTCTGAGGGCTCCATGGACGCAGGTAACATGCTCAAGCCTGCGCTGGCACGGGGTGAATTGCACTGCGTCGGTGCGACAACACTCAATGAATATCGTCAGTTCGTCGAGAAAGATGCGGCTTTAGAGCGGCGTTTTCAAAAAGTCTTAGTTGATGAGCCCTCTGAAGAGGACACGATTGCTATCTTGCGTGGACTCAAAGAGCGCTACGAGGTGCATCATGGGGTCGCCGTTACTGACAGTGCCATTATTGCTGCGGCGAAACTGAGTCAACGCTATATCACGGATAGACAATTACCCGATAAGGCGATTGATCTTGTGGATGAGGCTGCTAGCCGTATTCGCATGGAGATAGATTCAAAGCCAGAAAGTATGGATCGATTGGAGCGACGACTGATACAGCTGAAAATCGAGCGGGAGGCGGTCAACAAAGATCAAACCGAAGCCGCACAAAAGCAGGTGGCAATGCTCGATGAGCAAATTTCTGATCTCGACCAAGAACTGTCTGATCTCGATGAAATTTTAACTGCCGAAAAAGCGGCTGTTCAGGGCGCTGCGAAAATTAAAGCGGCCATCGAACAGGCTAAATTAGATTTGGAAATGGCACAGCGTGCCGGTGATCTGACGCGAATGTCAGAAATTCAGTACGGGCAGCTACCCGAGCTCCATAAGCAGCTGGGCATTGCAGAGCAGGTGGAGCAAGGCCCTACGCAGTTGCTGCGCAATCGAGTGACCGAAGAAGAGGTTGCTGAGGTGGTGTCCCGTTGGACGGGGATTCCAATATCTAAGATGCTCGAGGGTGACCGAGAGAAACTGCTGCGCATGGAGTCAGTTCTCCATGAGCGTGTGGTCGGGCAAGAGGAAGCTGTGGTTGCCGTTGCCAATGCGGTGAGAAGATCACGGGCCGGGCTCTCCGACCCACATCGTCCCAATGGTTCGTTTTTGTTCCTGGGGCCCACGGGGGTGGGTAAAACTGAGCTGTGCAAAGCGTTGGCGAGCTTTGTTTTCGATAGTGATCAAGCCATGGTTCGTCTTGATATGTCAGAATTTATGGAGAAGCACTCTGTGGCTCGACTCATTGGTGCACCTCCGGGTTATGTGGGGTACGAGGAGGGTGGCTATTTAACAGAGGCGGTGCGGCGCCGACCTTATTCCCTGTTGCTTCTCGATGAAGTGGAAAAAGCGCACCCCGATGTCTTTAATATACTGCTTCAAGTTTTGGAAGATGGCCGCCTCACAGACGGTCAGGGGCGGACTGTCGATTTTAGAAATACCGTGATTGTCATGACCTCTAATTTGGGCTCCGATCTCATTCAGGAGATGGCGGGAGATGGGCATTACGACACGATGAAGAATGCGGTTATGGAGGTGGTGGGCAGGCACTTTCGTCCAGAATTTATTAACCGAGTCGATGAAACCGTGGTGTTTCACCCGTTGGCGCAAGCCCAAATTCGGGGTATTGCCAGTATTCAGGTTGCGCATCTTAGGCAGCGGCTTGGGGAACGCGATCTAGTGCTGCAAATGTCAGATGACGTGCTCGATCATCTGGCGGAAGCAGGATTTGATCCTGTCTTTGGGGCCAGACCCTTAAAGCGGGCCATCCAGCAGTTGCTGGAAAACCCTTTGGCACAGCAAATTTTACAGGGCGACTATGCCCCCGGCGACACGATAGAGGCGCTGTTAGCGGACCAAAAAATCACTTTTAGCCGACAAGACTAAGCCATCGTGGTCGGTATAGGCTTAGAGCGGTTAATGATGTTTTCTTGACGCCTGTTATTGCCCAGGCTAGCCGTCTTTTCTTGATGGAGCGGCAAAATGCGTTCAGGGATTCTAGCCTTATCGCTGAGGCGTGGGCGTCTTGCGTGGAATCCCGAGTGGGGTCTTTACCGGTTTTTTGTGGGGCGCCACCCGTCAGCTACTAATGCGGAAATTAGGCCTGCTATGCCTACAGGGTTTTCCTTGCTTGAGCTCGTTATCGTGTTGGGCATCGTCGGTATTTTAGCAACGATTGCTTTGCCTAATTACCAAGAGCATTTGAGAACGGCTACAGCGAAGAAAGGGGCGCTTAGCTTGCTTTCTTTTGCGCTGCTACAAGAGCGGTTGCGAGTTACCCATGGTGCCTATCAACCGGGACCCGTGCTACTGGCCTCTCAACCCTTGTCGGCGCATCTGCGGCAGCGTTATGAGCTCTTTGTGGACCTGTCCCCATCAGCCTTTGAGTTGTCTTTGATCCCCAAAGCCGCGCAGGAAACTTACCCCACCCTGACACTGGATAGCCAAGGTGGGCGCAGACCCGCCTCATATTGGCCTTAAGTCGCCGATGGCTGGGTCTTCATGTTGCTAGATGCCTTATTCGCCAGTGTCCTTAGCACGGTTATTTTCCTTGGATTGTTTGCATTGACCGAGAGCATCATTTTAACCGATGCCATTAATTTGCAACTCACCGTATCTCAGACCCATCTTCGCAGCGTTGAGGGTTATTGGCGCATCGCAAAGTTTCTAGGCCGCGATATTCCGATCGGCGATAACCTCTGTGAAGTTTCCCCGCCATGGCTTCTACAATGGTGCAACGATTGGCGACAAATAAAGCGCGATTGGGCGATCGAAGGGCTGCTCTGTATTCAAGAGGACTCGAAGCACGTGATTGCCATGGTGCGGCTGCATGGCGAGCACTGTTTCAACAGTGATGGTCCGCTGCTTAAACACCGCTGGCCCATCAGTTGATATTCAGATCGGGCGACGTTCACGGTGTCTATCGGATAAAACCTCTCAAGACTAACGCGGTGGGGTTTTCCTTAGTCGAACTGTTGATTGGACTGACATTGGGTGCATGGCTGGTCTCTTCCGTCGCACTAACGGCACAGCGACTGTGGCTAATGGCGCATTGGTCGGCCGATGAAGTTGAGTTGGCTGAGCGTGGCGACTTTGCTTTGAGGCATTTGTCTTTGGCATTACTTCACGCGGGGCCAATGACTGTAGACAGTATGGGCCGTTCTCCCTGTGAGGCGGCTAAAGTCATTCAGGCATCATCTTCTCAAGACAGAACCGACTCTCGCTTTATCGAAAAGGGGGGGCTGGGTATTCGTTTGGTGCGACAGGGCGAGCTTGACTGTCTACCTTCAAGGAATTTAGTGAACAGCGCACCCTTATTAATTATTGAGGCAACGCACTCCTGTCTTTGGCAAGCATGCGGTGCGGGTTCTTTATCGGACGGCGGCAATCGGGGCCTCCAGTGCATTTCAGACTCGACAACTTCGGGGCTTGACCCTGGGTTAAATCACTTGGGAGATTCCACAGAGGGCTGCGTGAGCGTCGATGGGGTTAAGCGCTGGTCTAGGCGCCTGTATTACCTTCGAGACTTTGCTTGGAGTGAGGGTGATGGCATGGGCGCGCTTATGATGAAGACCTGGCGGCTTGAGGATGGGCGCTTTGGTCGCGGCGAGGTGGTAGCGCCTGGCGTAGGTGACTGGGTTCTCGCGCCCATTAAACTTCCCTCTGGTCCCGAAGGCAGACATTTACTGGCAGGTTTAGATATCAGCCTGACTTTATTG
>QXYP01000072.1:6135-17858 GCA_009886815.1 Halieaceae bacterium | reverse complement strand
AGCAATGTATCAAGTCCTAAATCCCGAAGGCTTGCCAGGTATAGTTCCTGAAAATTACTCGGGCTTGGTTTCATAACAACTTGAAATTGATAGTAGTGTTGCAATCGGTTGGGGTTTTCACCGTAACGACCATCGGCGGGTCTACGACTGGGTTGCACGTAGGCGGCATTCCAGTTTTCGGGCCCAATGGCACGTAGAAAGGTGGCTGGGTGGAAGGTTCCAGCGCCAACTTCCATATCTAAGGGCTGTAGCACAACGCAGCCATGGCTGCCCCAGAAGGCCTGCAATCGCAGAATGAGTTCTTGAAAAGTCTCGGGAATCACTGTGAGGTCCGATAAATGTGTCAGCGCTTGATTATACCCGTGATAGGAAGGGCATAATAAGCACTGTTATTTTCGAGTAACGGCTTTTGTTTTCATTTAATGCACATTCTTTGCGTAATCAGTGCGTAACCCTTGCTTTAAAGGGGTTGCTTTGGCTGAGTTATCGGCTGCCCATCACTTGGGTCAGATCGGCGGGGCGCGGGTTGGGTTGGTTTGTTTATCAGGCTGATGGCCGCAGTCGTCGGGTAACCGAGCGGAATGTGGCTCTCGCTTACCCCCAATTGAGTCCAGAGTCCCAAAATCGCCTGGTGCGTGAAGTATTGCGCGAAACCGGTGCTTTGGCCGTTGAGATGGGACACGTTTGGCGCGCACCCTGGGCCCACACATCGTCACTGATTGAAAGCAGTGAGGGCTCCGAGTCCGTTCAAGCGGCATTGGCGTCGGGTAGTGGCGTGATCGTTTTGGGGCCTCATCTGGGCAACTGGGAAGTTCTCGGTCTGCATCTGGCAACCCTGGGCAATACGGTGGCCTTGTTTGAGCCACCCGAAATTACTGAAATTGGCGACTTAATAAAAAGTGCCCGGGAGCGCAGCGGGGGGCAGCTCGTACCTACAGATCCCAGAGGGCTTGCGACTTTGGTGCGCTGTGTGCGACAGGGTGGTATTTCAGGCATTCTGCCCGACCAAGTTCCCACAGTTGCTGCTGGTGGGCTGAACGTCCCTTTTATGGGGGTAGACTGCGGGACCACCAGCTTGGGGTGTAATCTTATTAAGCGGTCTAAAGCCAAAGCTTTTATGGGGGTAGCTCTGAGAACGCCGAAAGGCTTTAAAGTGGTTTATAAAGCTGCGCCCGATGAGGTCTACGGTGAAGATGAAGCCGCCGCATTAATCGCGATGAATGATGCGGTTGCTGACTTGATAAGGGGTCATGACGCCCAATATCAATGGTCTTATAAACGATTTCGCTGTCGACCCGATAACGGGGTCGATCACTATAAAAACCTAAAAGTTCCTCGGTCTCAATTTGAAATAAAACCGGAGCAGTATTTTTGAACAAAATAACGGGAAAGCTTGTCGCCGGCCTGATTGGCTTTTTTACCCTGGGCATTGTGGGCTTACTTTTTGGAATTGCTATTGGTCATGCTTTTGACCGGGGGCTATGGCAGGCGCTTCAGGCGGCAAGCCCCGATAATCTTGCCCGCAGCCAAAAGCAGTTCTTTGATACAACATTTACATTGCTGGGTTATGTTGCAAAATCTGACGGTCGGGTCAGTGAGGCTGAAATTGCACAGGCCGAAGCGATGTTTCGCCAGCTACGGCTTAACCCCACGCAAAGAAGTTCTGCGATACAACACTTTCGTGACGGGGCCGAGCCCGGATTTGATCCCACGGCCACGGTTAGTGCCTTTGCTGCAAGAGTTGGCCAACGTCACCAGGTGCAACAAACTTTATTTGCTTTCCTTGCGAGTATGGCTTTGGCCGACGGTGAGTTGGCCCAACCTGAACGAGAGGCGCTGCATCATATTGCCAGTTTGCTCGGGTTGCCGACACAGGCTGTCGATCGCGTGGTGGCAATGTTGGTGGCACAGTCGCGGTTCCACACCGGTGGGGCGGGCAGACAAAATATGGGAACCCCGGCACCGCGTGATCGTTTAAACGACGCCTATCAGGCCCTTGGTGTCAGCGCGTCGGACTCTAACGAGGTGATTAAGAAGAGCTATCGTCGATTGATGAGCGAGAATCATCCTGACAAGTTAATTGCTAAAGGCGTACCGGATGAAATGGTTAAGTTGGGAACGGCGAGGTCTCAGGAAATATCGACGGCTTACGAGGTTATAAAATCATCCCGAGGGCTGAAATAATCCTGGGGCTATGGGCGCCAAAAAGCGGGCGTGAATAGCACCAGCAGGGTAAAAACTTCAAGCCTGCCTAAGAGCATGGCGCTACACAGAATCACTTTACCAATTTCGCTGACTGTAGAGTAATTGGCAGCCACACTGCCCAACCCGGGTCCTAGGTTGTTCATTGCTGCGGTGGTTGCTGAGAATGCAGAAGTGAAGTCTAACCCGGTGGCCAGCATCAACAGCATGATCGTGACCATGCAAACCATATAAACGGCGTAAAAACTCCAAACAGCGCTAACAACCGATGGCTGCACGCGTCGCGCGTCCAACTTCAAGGGAATAATGGCGTTAGGGTGCAGTAGTTGTTTCAACTCGCGCATGCCTTGCCGGAAGATAAGCAGGAGACGCATGGCCTTGAGGCCACCACCGGTTGAGCCGGCACAACCCCCCATAAATGAAAGAATAAGCAGTAACACGGGTAAGAAGTGGGGCCACAAAGAAAAGTCTTGGGTGGTGAATCCTGTCGTTGTGGCGATCGATACCGTCTGGAACATACCGTGGATTAAGCTTTCACTCGGTGACAGTGTTTGGGTGATCAATAGGGTTAAGCATGTGATCACAATGGCTATGCCAATCACGCTACTAAAAAAACGGGTCTCTGAGTCCCGCTGGTATATTTCTAGGCTGCGCCGTTGTAAGGCAATAAAGTGCAGTCCAAAATTAATGGCTGAGGCCGCCATAAAAAAGGTACAGATTAAAAGAATCAGTTCGCTTTGAAAAAATCCCATGCTGGCGTCGTGCGTTGAGAAGCCGCCAATGGCAACCGTTGAAAACGCATGGCAAATCGCATCGAACAGTGACATGCCGGCAAGCCAATAGGCAACAGCACACAGCGTGGTTAGGCCGAGGTAAATGCCAAACAGGGCTTTGGCGGTGCCGGTGATTTTGGGCGTGAGCTTTCGGTCTTTAGCGGGGCCTGTACTTTCAGCGCGATATAACTGCATACCGCCAATGCCCAACATGGGCAGGATCGCAACGGCTAATACAATAATGCCAATACCCCCCAACCACTGCAGTTGTTGCCGGTACAGCAACAGCGATCGCGGTAGATCGTCGAGACCCGCTATCACCGTTGCGCCAGTTGTCGTTAGGCCAGATACCGATTCAAACAACGCATCAGCAAGGGACAGCGGAACCGCATCACTGGTGAGAAAAGGTACTGAGCCAAAGCTGCCGAGAACAATCCAAAACAGCGCGGTTACCAGAAACCCATCGCGAATACGAAGATCTCGGCGGGCATTTCGTGTCGGCAACCACAGGGTTAATCCGGCCAGTAGGTTAATGCCAAAGGCAATCGCAAAAGCATGGGCTGATCCATCGTTGTCTAGCAAACCAAGGATCATAGGTGGCAGCATGGCGGTGCTAAATAGCATGAGCAGTACGCCAATGATGCGCAGCGAAACGGGCAGATGCATCAGAAAAACCCGAAGCCGGGCGCAAATAGCCGCTCTACTTCTGCGATGCGATTTTGATCGGTCAGGAATAGAATCACGTGGTCGTCGGGCTCCACCGTAATGTGGCTGTGGGCAATAACCACGTCTGCACCCCGTAAAATTGCCCCGACGGTGACCCCCTGAGGCAGTTCGATCTCATCAAGACGTTTACCAATCACTTTTGATGTGCGGGCATCGCCGTGTGCGATCAGTTCAATCGCTTCAGCGGCACCGCGGCGCAGGGAGTGCACATTACTGATATCGCCACGCCTAATGTGGGTGAGTAAACTACCAATAGTGATTTGCTGGGGTGAGATCGCAATATCGATTTCTTCGCCAACAAGGTCTGCATAAGCGGCGTTAGTGATTAACGTGATGACCTTTTTTGCACCGAGGCGTTTGGCCAGCATCGACATCATGATATTGGACTCATCGTTGTTGGTCAGGGCGCAAAAAACATCGGTCTGCTCAATATTCTCCTGCAGCAAAAGTGAAGGTTCGTTGGCACTGCCATGGAGTACGATAGATTTTTCAAGCATTTCGGAGAGAACACGACACCGGTCGTAGCTTAATTCTAAAACCTTCACCTGATAGTCGCGTTCAAGGCGGCTGGCTAGGGTAGCGCCTATATTACCTCCGCCGGCAATCATGACGCGGCGATAGGGTTCGTCAATCGTTCGAAGTTCGGAGGTTACTGCTCGAATATTTTCTCGAGCGGCAATAAAAAACACTTCGTCATTGGGTTGGACTACGGTCAGCCCCTCGGGAATGATTGGAGGGGCATCATGCCGAAAAATAGCCGCGACTCGTGTATCAACATTTGGCATGTGGTCCCGAATTTCTTGCAGCTGCCTACCGACAATAGGCCCGCCCTCGATGGCGCGCACGGCGACCAGGCGAATCCGGCCCTCGGCAAAATCTAACACTTGCAATGAGCCGGGGTTGGCAATTAATTGTTGGATGTTGCTAGTAACAAGTTGTTCTGGGCCAATAATCACATCTACCGATACGGCGCCACTTTTAAATAACGCCTGGGCGTTATTGAGATAGTCGGCGCTGCGGATGCGAGAGATTTTTTTCGGTGTTCGAAAAAGCGTAAATGCCACCTGGCAGGCCATCATGTTGATTTCGTCTGAATTGGTGACAGCAATAAGAAGCTCGGCATTTTCTGCCCCTGCGTTGAGCAGGGTAGAGGGATGGGCTGCATCGCCGTGCACCGTTCGAATGTCGAGTCGTTCCTGCAGGGCTCGAAGGGTGGTTGCTTGACTATCGACGACCGTTATTTCGTTCTGCTCGTCGGCTAGCTGTTCAGCTAGCGTCCCCCCCACTTGTCCGGCACCAAGAATAATAATCTTCACAGTTTTTTTGGCCTCTCTCTAGGAGGTGACATGACCTTAAACGTACTCAGCGGCATTTTCATGGTGTTTTTTACCGCAAACTAACCCAAGGGATCGGTTGCCATTTTTTTTAACAGCGAAAAATAGAGCCCATCACCGCCATCCCAAGACGGTAAGGTTTGCCAGCCTAGGCGTGTTTTAAAGCCGGGCTGGCCTGTCAGTGGTACGACCTCACACTGGGACAGCTGTGATTGGGCCGCCTCAATAACCTGATCATTTTCTGCCTCTAGCACCGAGCACGTGACATATAACAGCCGCCCACCGGGCTTCACCAAAGGCCATAACCCCGCCAAAATATCTCGTTGCTGCTGACTGAAGGTTTGTATGTCGGAGGCTTTGCGGGTGATCTTAATGTCTGGATTTCGCCGCATCACACCTGTTGCCGAGCAGGGTACATCTGCAAGTATAGCGTCGAACTGCTTTGGGCTTAGGGTCGCACTCGCCTGCATGGCATCGACCACTTTTATGTCGAGGGGTAATTTCAGTCGAGCACTGTTTTCTTGCAGCCCCTCAAGGCGTTGATCACTGATGTCTGCAGCCAGTACTTGTGCCGTGGGCGCGCATTCAAGCAGGTGGCAGGTTTTGCCACCGGGTGCGGCGCAGGCATCAAAAATAGCTTCGTGATTTTGCGGTTGTAAAAATTGGGCTGCCAATTGAGCCGAGGCATCCTGAACAGAGCTCCACCCTTCAAGGAAGCCTGGAATACTCGACACGGGTCTGGGGGTTTCTAGGGTTATTGCAGTAGCAATATGCGGGTCGCAAACGGCAGCGATATCGGCATTCAACAGCTGTTTAACGTAGTCATCTCTAGACACCTGCTGCAGATTTACGCGTAGCGTCATAGGTGGATGTTCACGGCTCGCACGAGCAATGTCACCCGATTGCTCAGGCCACTGTGTGCAGATAGCTTCCCAAAGCCATTGTGGTAGTGCGCTGCTTTGGCTTGGAGTGAGTTGTTTTTCAAGGGCGTCTTTTTGTCGCTGATAATTACGCAGGCAGCCATTGATAAGGCCCGCTGCCCAGGGTTTCCCAAGGCCTTTAGCGGCTTCAACAGTTTCACCGACGGCCGCATGAGCGGGCACGTTAAGGGCAGATAACTGATGGATGCCTGTCAGAATGAGGCACAGAATATCGGCGTCTTTTGCCCGGGGCGGTTTGCGAAGTAGCTGTGACGCAATGCCCTCCAGTCTTGGCCACTCTCGTAAGGTGCCATAGACCAGTTCTTGAACTAGCGGTCGATTTTCAGGGCTCAGCGGTTCGAGCCCGTTGGGTAAGGCCCTGACAAGGGATTCGCCGCCACATACAGCCGCAAGAATGCGCGCCGCAACGGCTCGAGTTGTTAACTGTGTTTTCAAGGTGGGCTGCTGTGGTTTGTGAACTGCTGATCGTTAGCAAGTTGGGCGCTTCGGCCGTTGAGCAAATCAGCGGCGGATAATGCTTTAGAGCCAGGAAATTGCGCGACTGTAATGTTAAGGGCGCCGCTGCCACAGGCTACAACAATACCCTGGCCGTCTGATCCAATGATTTGCCCCGCGGTGCTGTTGTGTGGTGTCGGCAGCGCAGTGGCCTGCCATATTTTGAGGCGCTCTGTACCCAGATAGCTGAAGCAGACCGACGTGGGGTTGAAAGCGTGAATTTTTTGAGACAGCGAGTTTGCATCGAGTGTCCAGTCAATCTGGGTCTCTTCCTTGACGATTTTTGCAGCGTAGGTGGCGTCGCTATCCTCTTGAGGGCTGGCTTGGGCCAGGATCTGAGGCAGCGCTTCAAGGACCTCCAGTAGCAGTCCGGGCCCAAGCTGGATGAGGCGATCATGAAGTGTCCCGCTGGTTTCTGAGGCCGTTATTTCCAGCGTGCCCTTGGCAATCATAGGGCCCGTATCAAGCCCAGCCTCCATTTGCATAATCGTGATACCCGTATGGGTGTCACCTGCTTCAATAGCGCGCTGTATTGGCGCAGCGCCACGCCAGCGTGGAAGCAGCGAAGCATGAACATTGAGGCAACCATGAGTAGGGATATCAAGAATAGATTGCGGAAGAATAAGCCCATAGGCGACGACCACCATAATCTCTGCATTCAGCGCCCGGAGCAGGTTATGGCTCTCGTCAGTCCGCAAAGACGCAGGTTGCAAAACCGTAATCCCCGCAGCTTGTGCTCGGCGCTTTACCGCTGAGGGCTGTAGCTGTTTGCCCCGACCTGCGGGGCGATCGGGTTGTGTCAGTACGGCGCAAACGTCATGGCCTGCTGCAATGACCGCATCGAGATGAGCGGCGGCAAATTCTGGCGTGCCCGCAAATATTACCCGCCTAGCGGTGCTCATAGGCTAGTCACGCTGGCGCTGGGCTTTTTCAAGTTTGCCACGAATGCGTTGTCGCTTTAGGGGTGAGAGGTAGTCAACGAAAAGCTTACCCTCTAAATGATCGATTTCGTGTTGCAGACAAATGGCCAAGAGGCCATCGAGATCATCCGAAAACGCTTCTCCCTCACGATTTATTGCCGTCACCCGAATCCGTTCAGGTCGCCGGACGGTTTCGTAGAAGCCGGGGACGGAGAGGCAGCCTTCATCATATTCACCAAGATTATCATCGAGGACTTCAACGACCGGATTAATAAAGACCTGAGGTTGGTCTTTGGTTTCCGACACATCAATAACGATCACGCGTTCGTGAACATCAACCTGAGTGGCGGCTAAGCCTATGCCGGGGGCGTCATACATGGTTTCCAACATATCGTCGGTTAGCTGCTGCACCCGGGCATCGACCTGCGTGACAGGTACAGCAACGGTACGTAGTCTTGGGTCTGGGAATTCAAGAATCGACAGTATTGCCATGGTGTGGGCCGTGACTTTGCAGTGGCTTGTAAGGGTATAAGATGGCAGCATTTGCGCTTGCCAGCGCGTACCCACCGGATCAGACTTGTATTATAGCGTCAGTCGAGGGCTTTCGTCCTAGCCGGCAGATTGTGCATTTTTGTAATGTGCATTTGACTAAAAGCGATGATGGGTCACCAGTGATGGCATTGAGCGCAACAGAGACCGTAGCAAACATAGAGGACAACCCAATGGTGAACCGATCTGTTGTGGGGGGAGATAGACGCTTTCTATCTCAGCTTGTGGGCCTGCGTTTTTTATGGGTTTTGTCGATAGCGTTTGTTTCCACGCTATCTTTCGCCCAGTCACCCTCACCAAAATCACCCACGCTAAAAAATGACGTGCCCCTTAACTATGTCGTTGAGCAAGGCGATACGCTGTGGGGTATCAGTGGGGTCTATTTGCAAGAAGCTTGGCGCTGGCCTGAACTGTGGGATGCCAATCCGCAGCTCGACAATCCCCACCGAATCTATCCCGGAGATGTCTTAGCACTGCGCTGGGAAGGCGGGCGTCCACGATTGGCGCTGGCGAGCCGCGGAGGGGTCAAGCTCTCCCCCAATGTTCGAAGCCAGGCGCTTGATACGGCCATTCCGCCTATTCCCCGTGATCAGATCGACCCGTTTTTGCGCAATAATCGAATTCTCGAGTCTGGGGCGTTTCCCGAATTACCCTACGTCGTCGCTGGGGATGCCCAACGTATTATTAGTGGCCTGGGCGACCGTATTTATGTGCGCGGACCGATTGCCAGTGGTGACCAAGTTTTTGGCATTATTCGGGAAGGTAGCCCGGTTGTAGACCCAATAACCCAGGAGGTTTTGGGGATTACAGCGTCGGATATTGGTAGCGCCTCGCTGACCTCTACTGCACCCGAGGGGGCGACGGGCGATGTTAAAGAGTTCGAAATTACGCGTATGACGGAAGAGATTCGGATCGGTGATCGGCTCATTCCTCTGCAGCAAGGCGTTATGGATTCTTTTTTCCAGCCTAAATCACCAGATACTGAAATTGAAAACGGGTTCATGGTCGCCGTGAGTTCGGGTGTGACCCAAATTGGCCCCATGAACATTGTCACGATTAATCTCGGCAGTCGCGAAGAGCTGGTGGTTGGCGATGTCCTTGCTATTTACCAAACAGGTGAGGTTGTTCAGGATCCTTTGAACCAAGAGATGCTGTCATTGCCCGATGTCAGGGCTGGGGTTTTGATGGTTTTCGCTGTTTATGAAAAAGCCAGTTTTGGGTTGGTGCTGACTGCAACCCGGCCCCTATCCGTTGGCGATAAAGTCAGGAACCCCTGACTTCCGTCCCTAGTCTGGAGGGGCCAACATAACAATGGCTCACGGTACTTAGGCTCACGGTACTTAGGCTCACGATCTTAGGCTCAGGGAAGAGCAATATGACTTATAGGCTCGCAAGGAATGCGGCAGCTGACCAGCTTTGGTTTGATTTTCTCACCACGACGAAGCTAGATCGTGCTTCAAAACGAAAATTGCTGACGCAGGGTTTTTCGCCTCCAGAGATAGCCGAGGTAAATGGCGCATTGGATTTCAGCAGCTCTGAAATGCAGACGCTGGTGAACGCCTCCCAAAGCCAAAATATTGCGACAACAAAACCTTTATTGGCCTGTCACTTACTTCCCTGGGGTAAACAACCGGCGGGCGGTTTTGAGTACCCAGTGCTACTGAGAGAACTCTCTGATGCTCCCCTTGCCCTGTTTGTCAGTGGCGATCTCAACTGTTTAAAGCGTCCAGCTATTGCCATTGTCGGCAGCCGTCGACCTTCTCGGGACGGCCTAAAATTGGCCGACCGGATGGGCTATGAGTTGGCGGGGGCTGGTTTTCTGGTGGTCAGCGGCTTGGCTCACGGTATTGATGCCGCTGCTCATCGGGGCGCTTTGCGCAGCGGTGGTCAAACACTAGCGGTTATGGCAACCGGTATGGATCGAATATATCCGGCTAACCATTACCGGCTTGCGGAAGCCGTGGCGGCTCAAGGGGCGCTGGTTAGTGAATTTTGCCCAGGGGTAGCGCCACACCGGGGACACTTTCCAAGGCGCAACCGAACTTTGTCGGGGCTGTGCCTCGCGACATTGGTTATTGAAGCCGGACGCCCCAGCGGCTCGCTGATTACGGCCAATGCGGCGGTGCAGCAAGGCCGAGAGGTATTTGCTGCACCGTGGTCACTGTTTCATAAGGGCGGTGCTGGCTGTCTGCAGCTGTTGTCTCAAGGCGCGCAACTTTTAGACACGCCAGTTTCAGTCATTGAGCAGCTTGCGGTCCATTTGTCGGGATGGGCCACTCTAACTACGGCGCCCCCTGGCGATCAAACTATCCCTGGCAAAACAGCTCCCTTAACATCACTAGACCCAATAAAACGGCAAGTTTTAACTTTGCTAGGTGACGGTGAGCACGACTTGACGTCTCTTGCTGAGGCGCTGCAGTGTTCCACTAAAAAGTTACTGATGCTGGTGACACAGCTTGAGCTTCAAGGTTATGTAGAGCAGACTTCCGCGGGGTTTAGGGCGGTGAGGCATTTGTGAAGTTACCAGCGCAGCGCATGAATGAGGTGGTTCGACAGGTCGAGCAGCAAGGTGTTGTTGCCTGCCCCGCAGAAGCGGTTTGGGGTTTAACCTGCGATCCGCTGTCGGAAGAGGCGGTATTGCAGCTGTTGGCCATGAAGCAACGCTCCGTATCTAAGGGTCTAATTATCGTGGCGGCATCTGTTCATATGTTAGCCCCTCTTTTGGCGCCTTTAAGTTCAGCTCAGCGCTATGAGCTGGAGCTTAGCTGGCCAGGCCCCAATACTTGGTTGGTGCCTAATTGGGGTTTATATCCCGATTGGATTACCGGAGAAAGCGAGGAAATAGCAATTCGCGTAACAAAAGCACCGGCGCTGGCCTCGCTGAGTTATCGACTAGGCAGGCCTTTGGTGTCTACATCGGCCAACCCAGCCGGCGCTCAGCCGGCGCGTCATAGTTTTCAAGTGGTACGTTACTTTGGCCAGGGGCTGGTGCGGGCGCCGGGCGTGGTTGACTTAGAGGCGACGCCATCAACAATACGACGGGTGAGTACGGGTGAGGTGCTTCGCGCCTGAGTGAGCGTGGAAATCGGTGCTGGCGGTGGGCACACATCAATAACAAACGGGGAGTTTATGGACATTAATGCGGTTGAGCAGTATCTGAGAAATCTGCAAAAGAGTATTTGTGACCGATTAACGGCTATTGACGGTTCCGGGTCATTTGAAGAAGAGTCATGGGAGCGTCCCGAGGGTGGTGGGGGGGTCAGTCGTGTCCTTGCCGGGGGTAGTGTTTTTGAAAAGGCAGGGGTTAATTTTTCTCATGTGAGGGGGGAAAGTTTACCCGGGTCGGCGACCGCGGTTCGACCGCAATTAGCCGGACGCAGTTTTCAGGCAATGGGTGTCTCTTTGGTGATTCACCCGAACAACCCCTATGTGCCAACGGCTCATGCCAATGTTCGTCTGTTTGTGGCCGAGCAGCCGGGTAAAGAACCCATTTGGTGGATGGGGGGTGGTTTTGACCTAACGCCCTATTACGGGTTTTTTGATGACGCCGTTCATTGGCACCAAACAGCTGCCGACGCCTGTGAGCCCTTTGGCCCCGAGGTTTATTCAAAATATAAGCTGTGGTGCGATGAGTACTTTCATCTTAAACACCGCAACGAGCCCCGTGGTGTCGGGGGGCTCTTCTTCGACGATCTCAACGAGTGGGGCTTTGATAAGACGTTCTCTTTTATGCGCAGTGTGGGCGATCATTTTCTTGAGGGTTATGTTCCCATTGTTGAGCGC
>QXYP01000072.1:0-6125 GCA_009886815.1 Halieaceae bacterium | reverse complement strand
GGAAGGATGAAACCTGGGGTGAGCGCGAGCGCCAGTGGCAACTGTACCGCCGCGGCCGCTATGTGGAATTCAACCTGGTTTATGATCGTGGGACCTTGTTTGGTTTGCAGTCTAATGGCCGCACAGAGTCTATCCTGATGTCGCTACCGCCGCTGGTGCGATGGGAGTACGGGCATCAGGCTGAGCCCGGTAGTCCCGAAGCCGATTTAACCGATTATTTTTTGGTGCCTCGGGATTGGCTTTCCGAGGCTAAAGCGGGAGCGCCTTCTTGAATACATCCCAAGATCGCTACGCCGTTTTCGGTAATCCGATTAAGCACTCAAAGTCTCCGGTTATTCACCAAGCTTTTGCTGAACAGCTTCAAGAGTCTTTAAGTTACAGGGCTGTACGTGTTGAACATGAACAGTTTGAAGATAAGGTTCACGGATTTTTTCAACGCGGCGGCAGCGGCCTCAACATCACCGTTCCGTTTAAGGAGCGCGCTTTTGCTTTGGCCGATTCTGCGAGCGCGGCGGCGAAGCTGGCCGGTGCGTCCAATTGTTTAGTGCCTCAAAAAGAGGGTGGTTTACACGCCGCTAATACCGATGGTGTTGGTATGGTGAGGGACATGGTGGCAAACCTTGGCTGGCAGTTGCAGGGCCGTCGAACGTTAATTATTGGCGCCGGCGGCGCGGTGCGGGGAATTATTCACCCACTGTTGAGTGAGCGCTTAGGCTCACTGACCATTGTAAATCGTACGGAATCTCGAGCTGCGCTACTGGCCGAGAGGTTCTCCAACACCGAAGTCACCATAGCAACCGGGGGGCTGGAAACGGTGGCCGGCGGCGTCTTTGATTTGGTCATTAACGGTACCAGCGCGAGTTTAGACGATGAAATGCCCAACTTGCCCGCCGTTCAGTTGGCGCCTAAATGCTGTTGCTATGACCTTGTCTATGCCGCGCAACCCACGGCCTTTATGCGCTGGTCTGCGGCGCAGGCGGCATGGGCTATTGCTGACGGTCTGGGCATGCTGGTTGAACAGGCGGCGGAAAGCTATTACTTGTGGCGAGGGCAGCGTCCGGGCACTGAGTCCGTAATTAGCAGTTTACGCCACGGCCTTATGGCGGGTTAATTAAGTTGGCGCGGTATCGTCGAGGTATTGCTGCTTGAGTCGTGCGTAGTTCTCGGCACTGTAAGTTAAAAATTCGCGTTCTTTTTCGGTTATTTCTCGCATGGGTTTCGCGGGGCTGCCGCCATAAAGCCAACCACTTTGTAATTTTTTGCCGGGTGTGACAAGCGCACCACCAGCAATCATAACCTCATCGGCAACGATGGCGCCGTCCATGACTATTGCACCCATTCCCACTAAAACGCGATCGCCAAGGGTGCAGCCGTGTAAGACGGCTCGGTGCCCCACGGTCACTTGGTGACCAATAATGAGGGGGTGGCCTTCGGGGTTGAAGTCACCGGCATGGGTAATGTGGAGCACCGAGTTGTCTTGAATGTTTGTGCCATTACCGATGCTGATCCGATGCATGTCGGCGCGTATTGAGCAGTTGCCCCAAATACTCACGTCATCTCCCAACTCAATGTCCCCCAGCACCACAGCACTGGGATCGACCATCACCCGCGCACCAATACGAGGCTGGGTACCGCACCAGTTTCTGATATTGTCTTCTGCTCGATAAGAAACTGTTCGCATGTTGGGTACCTCGCAAGTCTTTTAGAATACTGGGGAAATCTGGCCCTATTAGACATTAATATCGGAAACGTTTGCCATGACTGAAAAAGAAACACCCCAGCCGAGGCGGTTTATTGCCGGCGCCGTCTGCCCCCGTTGCGGTGTCATGGACCGAATCGTCGTCAGTGGTGACGGCGTGACCCGGACGTGTATCGACTGTGGATTTAGCGACGAAAGACCGGGTGATACCCCCTCGCCGTTATCAACCCGGGTGTCTCGACCTGCGGCGCGGCGCGTCGAAACGCCTTCAGATGTTGTGCGTCTTATCGATCCTAACGACAAATCATAGGGTGTCTTACCTTAGAGGCCGCCGCCGAGTGAGTTATCAAATCAAGATATAGTGGCAATTTCTATTTCTACCCACAATATACGCCATTGCGATGCCCCGCCTAACAGGATTTGCCGGAATGATAGTGAAAAACACCGTCAACGCTGTGTTTATCGCATCATTGGTTTATAATTCGCGGCGCTTTGGTCAGAGCAACACAATCGGCCATAGTGAGACCGCTCCACTACAACGTGGAGGGTCTGTAAAGATTTGGGGGAACACTGATCGTTTCAAGCTGCCCACACCTCGCGTGGTGGCAGTGGTGCGCGATCAGAAAACACTATAGGCGCCGGCCCCTGCGTCATCGTGGAGAGGCTGTGATGTCGATCAAGAAAAGCTTAATGAATGCCGGGGCAGTACTCTCAGCCCTACCTTTTGCGGCCCTGGCTCAAAATCAGGTGAACATGTCTCCTGGTGTGACCAAGGTGGGCGCAGAGATTTATGACCTTCACATGTTAATCATGATCATTTGTATTGTGATCGGAATTGGCGTGTTTGGGGTGATGCTGTACTCCATTGTTTACCATCGTAAGTCCAAAGGGTTCGAGCCCTCGCAGTTTCACGAAAGCACTAAAGTTGAAATTGCCTGGACTGTGGTGCCCTTTTTGATTTTGATTGGTATGGCTGTCCCTGCGACTTCGACTTTGCTTGAGGTCTATGACAATGACGATGCCGAACTCGACATTCTGGTAACGGGTCATCAGTGGAAGTGGCGCTACGAATACCTCAACGCCGATGGCGAAAACGTATCGTTTTTTTCCAACCTAGCCACGCCTCAGGAAGAAATTTATAACTCCGAAGCCAAGGGCGAACACTATCTTTTAGAGGTGGATGAGCCTTTGGTCATCCCGGTTGATACAAAAGTGCGTTTTCTCATCACGGCCAACGACGTGATTCACTCGTGGTGGGTGCCTGAGATTGCTGTAAAGCGCGATGCAATTCCCGGATTTATCAACGAAGCTTGGTCCAAGGTAGAGCAGGAAGGCATTTACCGCGGGCAGTGCACAGAGCTTTGCGGCTCCTACCACGGCTTCATGCCGATTGTGGTTCACGCGGTCAGCCAAGACGAATTCCAAGGCTGGATGTCGGCGAAGCGCGCCGACAAAGAAGCACAGGTTGCCGCTTCATCGGTCGACCTTAGCCTAGAAGCCCTCATGACCGAGGGCGAGTCGGTTTACAACACATCTTGCCTTGCGTGCCATGGCGCTCAAGGTGAGGGCGGCGTGGGTAAAGCCATTGCAGGTAGCTCTATAGCGATGGGCGACTTGGGTGTGCACCTAGACGTCGGTATTAAAGGCGTTGCGGGTACCGCTATGCAGGCTTTTGGTGCTCAACTCTCGGATGTTGAAATGGCCGCGGTAATTACCTACCAGCGGAACGCATTCGGCAACAATACAGGCGACGTGGTACAGCCATCCGACGTCGCGCAACACAAGCAAGGTTAAGGGGAGATATAAAGATGGGCGATCATCATCACGGCCCGGCCAAGGGTCTGTCACGCTGGCTGTTTACCACTAACCACAAGGACATCGGCACGATGTACCTTTGGTTCTCCTTTGCCATGTTCATTTTGGGCGGCACCTTTGCCATGATTATTCGGGCTGAGTTATTTCAGCCAGGCATGCAACTGGTAGAGCCCGGGTTCTTCAATCAGATGACCACGCTGCACGGCTTGGTTATGGTGTTTGGGGCCATCATGCCGTCGTTTGTGGGACTGGCTAACTGGCTTATTCCCATGATGATTGGCGCGCCGGATATGGCGTTACCCCGAATGAACAACTGGAGCTTTTGGATTCTGCCACCAGGATTTCTGATGCTGGCCTCCACTTTGTTCATGGAGGGCGGAGCACCCGCATTTGGTTGGACATTTTACGCGCCGTTGTCGACGACTTATGCGGCGCCTTCGGTCACCTTCTTTATCTTTGCCATTCACGTTCTTGGCATCTCATCGATTATGGGATCCATCAATATTATTGCGACGATTATGAACATGCGTGCTCCCGGCATGACCTACATGAAGATGCCGCTGTTTGTGTGGACTTGGTTCATCACGGCGTTTCTGTTGGTGGCGGTCATGCCAGTATTGGCGGGTGCGGTAACCATGATGCTCATGGATATACACTTTGGAACCAGTTTCTTTTCTGCTGCGGGCGGCGGTGACCCCGTATTGTTCCAGCACATTTTCTGGTTCTTCGGGCACCCTGAGGTTTACATTATTATTCTGCCCGCCTTTGGTGTGGTTTCTCAGGTGATTCCTGCTTTTTCTCGCAAGCCGCTCTTTGGCTATGCCTCAATGGTGTACGCCACCGCTGCAATCGCCATTTTGTCATTCGTTGTCTGGGCTCACCACATGTACACCGTGGGTATGCCGGTAGCGGGTGAGCTGTTCTTTATGTATGCCACTATGCTGATCGCCGTGCCCACTGGGGTGAAGGTGTTCAACTGGGTCAGTACCATGTGGCGGGGCGCTTTGTCCTTCGAAACGCCCATGCTCTTCTCGATTGGCTTCCTAGTGCTGTTTACCATTGGTGGCTTCACCGGCTTGATGTTGTCCATCGCCCCTGCTGATTTCCAGTACCACGACACCTACTTCGTTGTGGCGCACTTCCATTACGTCATGGTGGCGGGAGCTGTCTTTTCGATGACGTCAGCGGTGTATTTCTGGCTGCCCAAGTGGACTGGCCGCATGTACAACGAAACCATGGGTAAAGTGCACTTTTGGATAAGCTTTGTCGGCTTCAACGTCACTTTTTTCCCACAGCACTTTGTCGGTTTGGCAGGCATGCCACGCCGCGTACCGGATTACGCTTTGCAATTCGCCGATTTCAATATGATGTCGTCAATTGGCGCGTTTGTGTACGGAGCCAGCCAAATCATGTTCCTCTATAACGTGATTGCCACGATTGTATCGGGCGAGAAGGTGTCTGATGAGCAGGTCTGGGACGGCGCTGAGGGGCTGGAGTGGACGTTACCAACGCCTGCGCCATACCACACGTTTGAAGTTCCCCCGAAAATTGATGCTACGCCGGCTCACGGTTAACCGGGACTGGTTTGGTGCTTAGACTGAGTCGAAATCCAAGCGCAGACACCGCCATGAAATTAGCGGCGGTGGCCTGCGCCATGTTTGCTTTCGTCTTTGTGGTTATGGTGCCGCTATATGATGTGCTGTGTGACGCCCTAGGCATCAACGGGAAAACCTCAGGCGTTGCCTACACCGCTGTTCCCGCTGCGGTTGATACCAGCCGTGAAGTAAAAATTCAATTTATCGCCACCAACAACGACGGCATGCCCTGGGGGTTTCGGCCTCAGGTAACGGAGCTTACGGTGCATCCCGGTGCCGCAACAGATACAATCTTCTTTGCTGAAAATCCCACCCAGTTGCCTATGATTGCTCAGGCAATACCCAGCGTAACGCCTTCGCGCGCCGCGGGCTATTTTCACAAAACAGAGTGTTTTTGCTTTGATCAGCAACCCCTAGAAGGGCTGGCATCGACTGAGATGCCGCTGCAATTCGTCGTGGATCAGGATCTCCCGAAAGATATCCGCACCATAACGTTGTCTTACACACTCTTTGATGTCACAACAATGGCCGGCGGTACGATCGCCGCCCGCTAAACCCGACTCACCCGACGTGAGCGGAACGATGGAGAACTAACATGGCAGCCACTGAACATGCACCCGCCGGGTACGAGAAATATCATGTGCCCGACAGCTCGAGTTTAGCTGTTCGTGCGACGGTAGGTTTGATCCTGACGGTCTTTGGAGCTGGCTTGCTCCTCAATGATATGACCTTTGGTGAGACCCATGAAGCGGGTAACGCCAAGTGGGTTCTGGCGGCTGGTCTGGTGTTTTTTATTCTCACGCTGGCGAGCTGGTTCCGCACCACTATTCGAGAAAACATGCAGGGTATGAATAGCGCTCAGTTGAACCACAGCTACGTGCTGGGCATGTTTTGGTTTATTTTTTCCGAGGTGATGTTTTTCGCGGCTTTTTTCGGAACGCTGTTTTATGTGCGGCAACTCGCGGGTCCTTGGCTTGCGGGGGAAGGCGACGGCGGGCGTATGAATGGTCTGCTTT
>QXYP01000071.1 GCA_009886815.1 Halieaceae bacterium | reverse complement strand
TATCCGCGAGCGCCGAGTATACAGCAGACGTTTACGCGGGGCCATACAGCCGGCTAGTAAACTATTACGCGTTTCCAATAATCCCTTACCTTAACGCAGCCCGCAGGGAGTGACGTCGGTTAATCACGGTGAGTGGTTTGGCGCTTAAACGCTCAAAATCCAAAGGCACCGTCAACAACGGTGGCAAACGGCTCATACCCATGAGGGCGGCAGTCGCCATGCAAACGCTTACTGCTTGAGATCGCGAATATAACCCAGCTCTGTTTTGTAGTGCTTAGTGGGTGTGCCCGTGGCCTTAAGCATAGTAACGGCTGAGTCTGAGACGCTGCCATAAAGTTCAACGGTAAACACATCGAGGAACGGCCCCACTTCTTCAAGATATTTGATGAGGTCAGGGTTCTGCAAATGGAACTCGAGGGCTTGGCTGTTGGCATACACCTCCGTCCACACAAAACCCAGCGCATCGTTGGGGTCTCGATCAAAGGTATGGAGCAGCATGCCCGGTTCGCTGGCCTTCACCGCTTTGTCGGCAGCATCAGATAATGCAATGACTTTGGATGATTGGCCGGGTAAGGCGTGGAGCCTGGCAATGAGCACAAAGGGCTTGCTAGCGCCACTAGCGTCTTCTTCGGAAGAGGCCGCGTGACCCGCACCCGTGAATAATAAAAAGGCCGTAAGGAAAACAATAGGGCACCGTTTCATGGCATTCACTCCATCAATGTCTTAACAACTTGTGAGCTGTGATTGTGTCGGGTTGTGGGATGACTTTAACCCAATGCAATTAAAGATGGAGACCCAGTTGGTAAAACTAAAAGAAAATTAGTGGAGTGAAGCCCGTAGCCGTTGGCGAATTAACCTTTTTTGTGTCATACCTAACGGCAATGTAATCCCAAAACGACAGGAGAAAAGCGATGAAAAGACAAATCCTCACAATGTGCGTTTTAACCTTAATGGCACATCACGCCTTGGCTGAACACCATGCCAGTACCGATGCTGAAGACCACCGATCGGCAGCTTGGCAGATAGAAGCTTTCAGTACAGCGGCACCGGCATTTATTGGCAACTCGGCGACCATTCTAGGTACCGACGGGTCAATACGGCGAGAGGGCAGTAATGGTTGGACCTGCCAGTCGGCCAATCCACGGCCAGTGCCTGAGGCCGGCTGGGGATCAGCCCACGAAGCGATGGCAGCCTGCCACGACGGCGAGGGAATGAATTGGATGATGGGCTATATGGCGGGTGAAAAACCCACCATGACCCGTGACACTTTTATGTGGATGCTGCACGGCGATATGGGTGAGGACAATACGAAGCCCGCGGTATTTAACGAGGAAGATGCTGTCCCTGGAGAATGGATTGAGTCGGGCCCGCACCTCATGCTGATGCCCAAGGACCCCGCAACCTTGGCACACTTTCCTACGGATTTTACCACGGGTGCGCCTTACGTCATGTTTGCCGGCACCGACTACGCGCACCTCATGATTCCGGTAACGGGTTACTATCAATATCAACCGGAATCGGCACCAAAGTAGAGCTACTAATACTAGAGCGACTAACTAGGGGCTTGTGTGTCCTGCAGGCCCCTTTTCCAGTGAGCCCAGATCGCCCTTTGAGCGCGAAAGGGATATCCACTGATTTTGTGGCTGTTTAATTTCTTCTTAAACCGAGAATGCGACATAATGTGCCGCCAATCACCCGGTTGCGTAGGGTGTAGCGATGCACTGCTTATAGGCAGTGTCCCGATAAAGCAAAAATAAAAGAGGAAGCGCCCATGCCTGTTCTGTCGTTGCAAGCAATAGAGACCCTTTGTCAGGAGTCGCTACTTGCTGTTGGTGCCAGTGAGGAACAGGCTGCCATAGTGGCCGCGGAGATCGCTGAGGCCGAGGCCGAGGGCATTCGTAATGTCGGTTTGGGCTACATTCATCTGTATTTAAAACACCTCAAAGTGGGCAAAGTAAAACCCAATGCACAGCCCGCTATCGTCAAGACATCGGCAGCATCAACCGTAGTCGATGCTGACTTTGGTTTTTGCCACCATGCCTACATGGTGGGTGAGCAGCGCTTGATCGAAACCGCGAGAGAGCAGGGTGTGGCCATGCTGGCAATCCATCAATCGTCCTCGGCCGGTGTACTGGGTTGGTTTGTTAGGCGGTTGGCTCAGCAGGGTTTGGTTTCGCTGATGTTTGCTAATAGCTCTAAAGCGGTCGCTGCCCACGGCGGTAAAGTGCCTTTTTTTGGCACTAACCCTTTTGCTTTTGGCGCACCTAGGGGTACAGACGAACCCCTAGTTGTCGACATGGCAACCGCTTCTACAGCGCGGGTGAACTTAGTGAAAGCAGCAGCAGAGGGTCGAGAGATTGAACCGGGACATGCGATTGATGCTCAGGGCAACCCGACAACAGACCCCGCAGCGGGTTTAAAAGGGGCGCAATTACCCATGGGTGGGCCCAAGGGCTTTGGCTTGGGGCTCATGGTAGACGTACTCGCAGGCGTGTTGACCGGCAGTAACTGTTCCTACGAGGCCTCTATGTTTGCCAATACCGAAGGTGGGCCGCCAAACGTAGGGCAGACAATTATTGCTGTAGATCCCAACTTCCTGGCCGGCAATTTTGTTGCCCACTTGGAAACGATGTTTGCAGCACTCACCGAAGACAATGAGGTTCGTATTCCGGGCGAGCGTCGCGCGCAACTTCGAGCTAAACATGAAGTCGATGGGGTAGAGGTTCCTCAGAGTCTGATTGATCAAATCACCGAACTGGCACGGGCGGAATGATGCCAGCGTCGTTTATTGGCAGGAGATAGTACGTTATGAAACTCGATTACAGCAGGCTCGACCCCGAGTTGTTGCCCATCCTCGAAAGCTTTCCAGCCTTAAATATTTCCCGTGACAATATTCTTGAAATTAGGGCATTAATGGCTGAAACACCCAGGCCTGTACCCCCTAGCGGATTGATTCGGAGAGTCGAGGAGGTTGGCACCCCAGAGGGGCCTGTCACGGTACACGTCTATCGTAAAGATGAGCGCTCCATGCAGCCTGCACTGCTTTGGATTCATGGTGGCGGCTATGTTATGGGCGCTGCAGATGATGAGCGTTCTATGACGATTGCCCATGAATGTGACGTCACCGTGTTCTCTGTAGATTATCGTCTGGCCCCTGAGCAGCCGTTTCCGGCGGGCTTAAACGACTGTTACAACGTACTGAGCTGGATTATGCAGGAGGCCGACTCATTGGGTATTGACCCAAGCTGTGTCGCCATTGGCGGTGCCAGCGCTGGTGGCGGGCTTGCCGCAGGGTTGGCACTGAAAAATCGCGAGGCTGCGAATTATCCGCTGCGCCTGCAGCTGCTCATTTACCCCATGCTCGATAACTTACACGCGACTGACTCGGGGCAAATTGAGAATCATCCCATTTGGACACGTGATGCCTCGTTCAGTGCTTGGGAAATGTACTTAAATGGCACTCCCGGTGAAGCCGCGTCGCCTATGGCTGCGCCAGCACGGGCTAGCGATGTGTCGGGTCTTCCTCCTGCCTACCTTAACGTGGGTGTTGAAGACCTGTTTCGAGACGAGGTGATGGCCTATGCGCGCCGGCTGATGGCGGCTAATGTACCCACAGAACTGGCACTGTTCCCCGGCATGTATCACGCCGGTGAGGTGTTCACACCGACGGCGGCCATTAGTGATCGTTTGAATCGCAGCTTCTTGCACGCGTTGAGTGATGCTTTGCGTTGAGCGGGGCATTTTTTGCAGCGTGATGTTGCCAGGTTTTCTAGAGCCTAGAGCGCAGGTCCGGACGTACACCGTTTATTCCGAGAGCCGGTCAGAGTGAGGTTATTGAACCGAATTGAACTCTTCCATAGCGTCTTGCAATGCTTCCCAAGCGAAATCAGCAAGGCTTTGATCTACAAATAGCGAAAATACAGCTTCATCACGCCACAGATGATGCGCAATGACCACCGAAGCCAATGCCATTTGCGTTTGAGCGACGGTACCAACAGGAAAAGCTTCGATGCGTAGGTCGACACCACACAGTTTCGCCATCATCTCGGCACGGGGCTCTCCTGAGAGCACCAACCAAGCGTGGCTATTTTGGTTATACAACGGCCACACCCCCGGTGCGCAGTGGCCCGATGGAATTGGAGACGCTTGAGCTTCAGTTTCGGGTTCCAAGAGCCAAAATTCCCGTGTGCTTAGTGCCATCAGCAGGCGACTGCCTGGCAGCTCTACAAGGGTATTGGGCTGTAGTTCAGGCGGCTGTAGTTCATGGGTCTTTAGTTCTTGGTGCAATGACTGGGCGATAAGCCATTCGCTAGCCTTAACCCCTCTGACACCTGAACGGGTGGCAAGACTCAGGTCATGAAGCTTCAGTCCGTCATTGTGGCGGTCACCATGAGAATCTGCGCACCTTTTGGGACTTACTAGGCCCGTTGTCATAGCTGCTGCCTCGTAGTGTCTGGATCATAAAATGGCAGCGTTGCGATGGGTGCCTGCACACAGACACCCTGGGCTGTGCGAATGGTCACTTGGCTACCGGGTTGAGTATCGGCGGGGTGTACGTAGGCGAGTCCAATAATCTTGTCTAGCGTCGGCGAGTACTCACAGGAAGTGACCGTACCTACGATATCGCCGTCGCGCAGAACAAGGTGACCTTCTTCAGGCTTGGGCGCTGCGGGTGACAGCGTGAACCCGACTAACTGACGCTTTAAAGGTTGTGACATAAGAATATCAACGGAGCGGCGGCCCACAAAAAACGGTTTTTTCCGATTGATGGCCCATGTCAATCCGATTTCACCGGGATGGCTCATGCCATCGGTATCTTGTCCAATAATAATGTGGCCTTTTTCCAGTCGAAGTAAACGCTGTGCTTCAACGCCAAAGGGCTTTATGTTGAAGGGCTCACCGGCACTCATGAGCCTATCCCAGAGGCTTTGCGCTAACAGACTCGGCACGTGCAGCTCAAAGCCTAATTCACCGACAAAGCCAACGCGCATGAGCCTTGCAGGAATACCCGCGACCAATCCCTCGCGACAAGCGAGATAAGGAAATCCTTGAGCAGATAGGTCGATATCACAGCCGGCTTGTTCAAGAACATCACGGGAGAAAGGGCCGGCAACGTTGATGGCCGAAAAGGCAGAGGTGACCTGAGCAATATCGAGATCTAGACGCCATTGAGCATTCCAGCGCAGCATCTCGCTGTACACTTGGGCGGCTCCGGTTGTCGTGGCCGTGACGTAAAAGTGATCATCGGCCAAGCGTGCAGCAACGCCGTCATCTATGATCACGCCTTGTTCATTGGTCAAAACGGCGTAGCGTGTCTTGCCTACCGGTTGCTTGAGAAACCCGTAGGTATAAACCCGATTCATGAATTCGGCAGCGTCGGGTCCACGCAGTTCTATACCCCCTAATGTGCTGACATCGATCATGCCCACGCCTGTTCGCACCGCTTGAGCTTCTGCAGCGATACAGGCCGCACGATTTTGAGGTTCACCGTAAAAAGCAGGGCGGCGCCAACTGCCTGCTGGGATCATATGGGCACCCAAAGACCGATGTCTTTCGTCCATAGGCGTCTTTCTTATGGGGTGAAAGCGTCGGCCTGCGAGCACGCCTAAGGATTCGGGTTTTACCGGGGGCCGTGCTGTTGTCACGCCAGTTTCGGTGACGGTCCGCTCGGTGGCATTAGCAATCAGTCGGGCAGTCGTCAGTGCCGAATGCCGCCCTTGTGAGGGGCCCATGCCGACAGTGGAGTAGCGTTTGACCAGTTGAATATCGCGGTAGCCAAGGCGCGCGCTATTGATGATGTCCTTAATCTGCAAGTCTTCGTCAAAATCAACAAACTCTCGCCCCTTAGGGTGTTTAAAAATGGGCCAGGGATGGTTGACCTTATCTTCACAATAAACCGTTTCGTCACTGTCGGTTTGCAGTGACAGCGCCCGCAGCGCACCACGTCCCGCGTTGCGCCCATCGGCACATACCGCGTTGAAATTGTGAACGCTGTTAACGCTGCCCGCGATGAGCATTCCTGCTGGTAGCTGTGTCAGGGTAAATTCACTTTTGTCATCGTGGTAAGCCAGTTTTGCACCACCGTGACAAGCCAGTTGGTAAGCCGGCATATAGCCTGCAGACATCGCAAGAAGCTGGCACTCAACTCGTAGAATGGGCGCATCCACATGCCCTTGGCTTTTGATTGAATGAATAGTGACGGCTCCCAACTGTAATCCCGACTTGTCGCTATGGGCTTCATAGACAGTCGCGTTGGGATAGAGCGCAATGCTGCGTTCGTTGAGTGCGGCTATTAGTGTTGGGTCATCAGGTGCCGGACGAAGATCGACCACAGCGGCTATCGGTAAGCCCGCCTCGGTGGCTGTTATGGCCGTTAAATAGGCATTGTCATTACCGGCAAGAATGACCGCAGAGCCACCGGGGCAGACCCCGTGATGCATTAGCAGGCGTTCGAGGGCACTGCACAGGATAACTCCCGGCAAGTCATTATTGCGAAACACGACCGGTTGCTCACTGCTGCCGGTGGCCAATACACAGGTTGTCGCCCGCACTTTGTATAGGCGGTCACCCTGAAAAACCGGGAGGTAGTGATCGCTAAACCAGGCATTGCAGGTTGCGTCGGTCAGTACCCGAATTTTGTCGTGATTGGCGACCGCGTTGGATAAAGCCTCTAAGGTCTGCGCACGAATGTCATCTTCAAGCGTAAAACGGTGATAGGTGAGCGCGCCACCAAGACGCACTTGTTCGTCGATGAGTAGCACTTCAGCGCCGCCCGCTGCGGCCGTGAGGGCGGCGTTGAGTCCCGCAGGGCCCGCGCCAATAATCGCGACATCACAAAACAGATATTGCTTGTCGGTGTAGCGAGGCGCGACCTCTAGATTAGCAACACCCAAGCCCGCCGCATTACGGATGACTTTTTCCCAAAAGCGCCAAACGCCTCGGGGTTTGAAGAAGGCCCGATAGTAAAAGCCTACCGGCATAAAGCGTCCCAGGCGGTCTAAGACGGCGTAATAATCGGTCTTGAGTGAGCCCCAGTAGTTTTGCCCCGACACGGCGCCCTGCTCAAGGGCTGGCAGGTCTTCAGCCAGTCGGTTGGCAGCGGTGGGGGTCTGTATCAGCGTGTTAGCGTCGTGACCCGCTAGTGACAGCGGCCCTCTAGGGCGGTGGTATTTAAAAGAGCGCGAGATTAGCCAACGGCCCTGACCAATTAGCGCAGAGGCGACATTATCACCCTCATAGCCTTGTACGGTTTCTCCCTCAAATTCAAAAGTCACCGGGGCATCACGGTCGATCAATTGGCCAAAGGGGTGTTCGAGTCTAGGAGGGGTCATGGTTCGTTCTCGCCAGTCGTGAAGTCGACGCGCTCGCTAAATAATTCACTCGGATCGTAGGTGCGCAGAATATCGTCACTGGCATTGTGACGTTCGGCAATAAACCAATAGCTGCTCGGGCTGTGTTGCCACCACTCCTTGACAACACCTATCGCATTTTTTTCGTAGAACACGTAGCTGGCCCAGTCTTTATCTGAGCACTGATGGGGGTCGGGCATTACTTCGACCTGACCGCCGTAAGCGAACTCGCTAATGTTTCTGGGCCCATTCAACGGGCAATGCATTATTTTCATCGAAGCCCCCTAGTGACTCGCCGCCGTGGCACCCATCTCATTGACTTGTTGAAACCGGTCAAAGCGTTCTAGGTGAAAGGGCTGAATAAGCTCGGGCACTTGTCCGCCACTGGCCACAAGTTCAGCCATGGTTTGGCCACAAATAGGCGTTGCTTTGAAACCCCAAGTACCCCATCCCGCATCGAGGTAATAGTTCTTCAATGGGCTGAGACCCATGATGGGGCTGTAGTCGGCGGTCATATCGGTAATGCCCGCCCATTGCCGTAACAGCCGCATCTCACTGAGAAACGGAAACATATCGACAGCACTGGCAATTAAACTTTCCTTCAAAGGCAGGGAGGCTCGACTGTTGTACAAAGGGTAGGGGTCAGAGCCGCCGCCAATGACAATTTCACCGCGACTGGTTTGTTGAACATAGCAATGTAGGGCCGATGAGCTGACCAGCGGATTTAGAAACGGTTTGACGGGAAGGGTGACCATGGCTTGCAAAGGATAGGCCACAATAGGGAGTTGAAATCCGGCCTTTTGTGCCATCACAGCGCTGTGTCCTGCAACAGCTTGAATGACTGAACCACAGGTAATCTTTCCCCGGTTGGTCGACACCCCCGTGACTTGCCCGGCATGACTTTCGATGCCCGTGACTTCGGTCAACTGATGCAGCTCGACACCGCGCTGGGTGGCGCCTCGTGCATAACCCCAGGCGACCGCATCGTGACGTGCGGTGGCACCGTCCTGATGCCATAAGCCGGCTAGGACCGGCAATTGGGCAGGATCAAGATTGAGGCAGGGCACCAATTCGGCAATGCTCTGACGATCAATGAGCTCGGTTCGGCCACCAAAGTGTTTGTTCACCTCAGCCCGCTGTCGGAAGGCTCGCACCGTGGCATCTGTATGGGCGAGCGTTAGCTGGCCACGCTGTGAGTACATAATATTAAAATCAAACTCATTGGCGAGGTTTTCATAGAGCTTTACCGATGCACTGTAGAACCGAACGCCCTCTGGGGTAAGGTAGTTAGATCGAATGACCGCGGTATTTCGTGCTGTGTTGCCGCCACCTAAATAGGCTTTTTCGAGCACAGCGACATTAGTAATGCCATGGTGTTTAGCAAGGTAGTAGGCGGTTGCAACGCCGTGACCACCGCCACCAATAATAACGACATCGTAGTGCGACTTTAGATCTCGCGGACCGGGTAGGTCGGGCTTACGTTCGAAGGGGTAGTCACTTCCGCGCCCATATTTTAGAAGACCTAGCGGCATGCAATGTCCTCATCTGCGACGGTTGCTAGTAAGGGTTGGGACTGGCCCTGAAAGCTCTGCTGTATTTGTCTAGTGGTTATCATTGGGACCGCTTCAATAGTGGAAAGACACCCCAAAGAGAGGGCAGCAATAGCAGCGACACCGGTACGGCGGTCACGACAATAAAGTTCTGAAGTTTACCCACCCCGCCGTCGGGTCCGCCTACGAGTATCATGGCCGTCACACCCAAGGTCAGACCCCAGAACAAACGCAATGAGCGCGGCGGGTTGTCATGTCCAGCCGAGACCACCGATAAGCTGTAGGTCATTGAGTCGCCAGTCGTAGCGACAAAAAGTGCGGTGAGAATCAGGAATAAAAACGAGACTACGGTGTTAAATGGCATGGATTGAGTAATCGCCAAGAGCACGGCAGGCAGATTGAAACCCTCGAAGGGCTCGGTAATAGTGCCGGTGTTGGCCATCTCAAGGCCTAGCCCGGTTCCGCCTAGAATCGAGAACCATGCCATAGTTACTAAGGGTGCAACGACCGACATCAAGATGATAATTTCCCGTGCGCTGCGGCCGCGACTAATACGCGCAATGAAAATGGCCATCATGGGACCATAGCCAATAAACCATCCCCAAAAGAAAATGGTCCAGTAAGACAGCCAGCCGGGGTCGTTGAACCAGCCGGCTTCACCTCGGTAAAGCGCTTGCTCGGGTAGCCATTGTAAATGGCTCAGTAACCCTTCGAAAAACCCCTGGAAGATAAAGGCAGTAGGGCCGGCTAATAGTAAAAACAGCAGGAGGGCGGCACCTAGAACAATATTCAGTCGGCTTAAAATTTGAATGCCCCGATGCATACCGCTGACCGCCGATGTCAGATAAATGACCATAAGCCCGGCAATCGTGATCAGCTGAATGGTCGTACTGTCTGGGGTGTTATAGAGGGAGCTGAGTCCGTAGCTGATCTGCAGGCCTAAAAAACCTATGGGTCCCACTGTTCCGGCAAATACCGCCAGTATGGACACCACGTCAGCGATGTCACCGATAGGCCCTCGGACACCTTGTTCTCCGAGAAGGGGGTATAGCAGCGTTCTTGGCGCCAGAGGTAGGCCTAAATCATAGTGGAGCCGCATTAACACCAATGCCGTCAGGCTGCCCAAAATTGACCAGGCCAAAAAACCCCAATGGAGAAAGGACTGAGCCAATGCCACTGGCACAGCCTCAGAGGTTCCCGGCGCGATCTCAGTAAAGACCGGGGGTACGGTGACAAAGTGTGCGATAGGTTCAGCGGCGGCCCAGAACACGCCGCCACCCGCGAGCAAGGTGCACAACACCATCGCAACCCATTGGAATGCGGGGAATTCTGGTGTGTCGCGACCGCCTAATTTAAATCGAGCGTAGGGTCGCGTTGCTAAGAAAATAGCGACGGCAAAATTGGCGATCATCAGTAACTGCCAGAACAAACCAAAGTACTGGGCGCTCCAGTTGAAAGATTGATCTATCCAGCGAGAAAAAAGCGCCGAATCAACAAAAAATAGACCCAGAAACGCACAGACAAATAACGCAGACAGCGCAGTAACGCGCCGGGGTGCGGTGGTGCTGGGTAAATGATCAGTCGGCAAAGTAGAGTTCCTTCAGTCGCTCTCGATGTGGCTGCATAAAAGCCGGTCGAATATTTGGGTTATCGGTGCCACGGGTGGTCACCGTACTGAAGTTCATCATCATACAGGGTGCCTCACTCGGCGGGCCCCGCGCCCAGATGAGAGGCGTCGAAGGATTCAACCAAAGCAAATTGCGCCAGCTCCTTCAGCCGCAGCCAAAGTTCTTGTGACACCTCTATGCCAGAGGTCATAGCACGCTCTCGCACCGCGAGCAGCTCAGACTCATCATGCTTGGCCAGCAGGTCATATTTAAAGTCAGAGCGCATCGTCGGTAGCAAGTCGACGTGGTTTGCCATAAACAGAGTAATGCCGTCATTAGCTTCGTTTTCTTCAGGAACCTCTTCAACCGCATAAACTCGAATCGATGGCACGGTCGAATTGGCTCTAAAACCCACCACTTGCTCAGTCAGCGGTACTTGGGCATTGCGCCAAAAAGCGGTCACATTCATGCCCCGTGCAGACAGTCTAGCCAGGTAGCCCATGATTAATTGTCGTTGTCGACAACGCCTTATCTTAATCACCGAAAGGCCACGAGACCGGGCTTTCGCAA
>QXYP01000070.1 GCA_009886815.1 Halieaceae bacterium | reverse complement strand
CGCCGTTAAAGCACAGGCTGCTCTGGCCTTGGAAACTTCAGAAAGCGAGTTTTATCAAGCCAAACTAATAACCGCGCAATTTTATTACCAGCGCATTTTACCGCGCACTAGTGCTTGCGAGGCCGCCATACTCTCGGGAGCGGACAACGTGATGTCATTAGGGGTAGACGCGTTTTAATAGCACGAATCGGGATGTCATGAGTATCACCGAGAAGCGTTAGCGTTCCGACGTTGATACCTATCTGTCAGGGTTTTGGTGCCGATATCAGTGCTATCGAATTTGTCAGTTTCTCTGATCAGGCGTTTGAGGGTTTATATCAAGCCTGGCTCGACGGTGGGGCAGGGCGAGTCACTGTTGTCTTTGCGCCATCTTGTTGACTCGCGGGGTTTAAGCCTTGATGGGGTTTAGCAATGTCGATGCCCGGGAAAGCCTGTGGATTGAGTCTATGGGTCAAATGCCCTGAGTTTGAAGCGTAATGGCCCCAAGCCTGAATTTTAGCTGACGCTTTCAGTTATGCTGTGCGCTTGCCGCGTAATGACAGCCTCGGTTAACTAAACTCCTAGGGTCTATGCCGTCGTGTCGGCGCTGTGCGCTATTTATGTTGTAAACTCCACTTGGTGAGTACCCAAGGTGGCCGACGCAAAGCCAAGGCAACGGATTCTCATGCGGTGATAGCCACGACAGAATGTCTCATTACTTGACAAAAAACCGGGGGGTGATGAATTGATATTTCTGGGGCTAAGTGCTTTAAAAGTTACTAAAACTAATAACCCGTCGGCAATGCCGGCGATGCAGTGATCACTCATTTTTGGCGTTGCCTAACCGACTCATGAAAATCCCTAAACGCATTATCCCCCTGGTCGAAGATGGGGTCGTCGACGAAGTGCTACGCCAGCTAATGAGTGGTAAAGAAGCCACGGTCTATGTGGTGCGCTGTGGTCGAGAAATTCGTTGTGCCAAGGTCTATAAAGAGGCAGCAAAACGCAGCTTCAAGCAAGCGGTGGAGTATCAGGAGGGTCGTAAAGGGCGTAACACCCGGCGGCAGCGCGCTATGGAAAAGCGTTCCAAGTACGGGCGCAAGCAACAGGAAGAGGCCTGGCACAATGCCGAGGTTGACGCACTGTACAAACTGGACCGCGCTGGGGTTCGTGTACCCACGCCCTTTGGTTGTTTTGATGGTGTCTTACTGATGGAGCTTGTAACTACCGAAAATGGTGAAGTGGCGCCGCGTCTCAACGACGTGCTGTTGAGCCGAGAACAGGCTTTGGAAGATCACGAAGTCATGATGAGTTATGTGGTTAAAATGCTTTGCACCGGCCTAGTGCATGGCGATCTCTCGGAGTTTAATGTGTTGGTCGACGACTATGGCCCGGTCATTATCGATCTTCCTCAGGCGGTCGATGCGGCAGCGAACAACCACGCAAAATCTATGTTAGAGCGCGACGTCAACAATATGACTGCGTACTACGGCTTGTCGGCCCCTGAGCTACTTGATACGCAATATGCTAAAGAAATGTGGGCCTTGTACGAAGAGGGAGACTTACATCCCGAGACCCAGTTGACGGGCTTTTTTGAAGATGATCAGGCCTCTGCCGATGTCGATAGCGTTTTATTGGAAATTAAAGCGGCCTTTGAAGAGGAAGAAGAGCGCCAGGCACGCATTCGCAGTGCCGATGAACCGGATGGTTAAATAAAGAGAGCGACTCCGCGGGTCTTTATACTCTAAGCTGTGAGGGCGGTGACACAGGGGCCCTACAACATGGCGGTTACTAAATGACCGATAGCGGCGTGGCGAGAAAACTACCCTCCCGATTTGTTCTGGCTGTGACTGTGGGCGGTGTTATTGGCCTGGGTATTTTACGTGGGCCCGGGGAAATCGCTCAAGCCGTGCCAGAGCCAACCCTTTATTTGGCGCTATGGTTTTTTGCCGGACTTTTCGTGCTCCTTAGTACCTCGGTGGTGGCTGAATTACTCGCCATTACACCGCGGTCGGGTGGGGTTTATTCGTTAGTTCGCCGCGCTTACGGGCCTTTTTCGGGCTTTGTTCTGGGGTGGATCGATTGGCTGAGCTTTGCGGCAGATCTCGCACTAAAAGCCGTGGTGATTGTTACCTTTATCGCTATCTTAATCCCTCAGGCTGAAGAGTGGCGCGTGCTACTGGCGATTGCGGTGACTTCTGTATTTGCTGCAATTCAGCTTAAGGGAATATCCTTCGGTGCCATCATTCAGGAAGTTGCCACGTCGGCGATTGGCCTCATCATTATTGCGCTGTCACTGGCATTACTTTTTGCGCCGGCAATAGGTGTCGAGGCGATACCGTGGCGACCTTCAGATACGCCATTAAGTGAGTGGAGTATTGTCGTAGCGGCTATTATTTTTACTTACGATGGCTGGCTCTATGCCTCGTATTTTAACGGAGAAATACAAGGTGGAGCGGGTGCTGCCGCCAGAGCCAGCATGAAAGGGTTGGTGATCGTCATTGGCTTGTACATGCTGCTTAATTTTGCCCTGGTGCACAGTACAGGGCTAGCACCATTGGCGGGCAGCGAGCTGGCATTAGCAACAGCATTGGAGTTTATCGATTTTCCATTGGCCGGTGATCTTATTGTTATTGCGGCGATTCTCATTCTTCTTAGTCATCAAAATTTAGAGTACATGAGTGGCTCAAGAATTTTGCAGGCACTGGCTGTCGATGGCTTGGCGTCAAAGCAGGTCGCCAAGCAAGGGCGAGGAGGTAATCCGATTTTTGCGGTGCTGATCACCTGGGCGGTTGTGGTTGCCTTAATCATGATCGGCGGTTTCGATTTTCTTTTACTGCTGTCGATCTTTTTCTATGTGCCGCTGTATCTGGCGCTCATTATTGGCGTCTTAATTTTGAAAAAAACAGAGCCCGATGCAGAGCGGCCCTATCTCGCTTGGGCACACCCTTACAGCACCTACTTTTGTTTGTTCGGCTGGTCGGTTATTACGGCGTTTCAGGCTTATGCAGAACGTCAAACGGCGCTCTATGCCCTCGGGATGGTGCTGGTGGCATGGCCGGTCTATCGCTATTTGTCTCGCCGAGGCAGCAACGGCTAATCGCCGGCCTGAGCTTGCACATTTTCGGCGGTTCCAACTTGACCACGCTCCTCCCGCCAAGCGGGTTCTGGTGGCGTATCTAGCCAGGCGGGGCAGTCATTACCGTCATATTTACCAATGCTATCGTCACCGCATCCATGGGCCGTATAGCCCAGTAGTGCGCGCTGACGAGGGGTAAACTGCATGGCGGTGCTAGAAGGTAACTCCAGATAATGGTTCGATTCCTGCCGCAGCCAGCCCAGTGAGTAGGTATTAATAAGGCCTGCGCGAGGTGCGCTGCTGTTATTGGCGCCGCCACCGTGCCAGGTGGATCCCAGGTAGAAGAGAGCAGAACCCGCAGGCATCACTGTAGACTCCCATGCTGAAAGGTCGGGCAGGTGCCAAGAGCGCATAAATCGATGGCTATTGAGCACGACCCGCGTCCCCCCATTTTCTTCGGTAAAATCATCTAACGCCCACATAACGCCAATTTGAAGTTCTAAGCCTGAAATTTCTATGGTGTACAGAGAGTCATCGCGGTGCAACGGTTGGGCTTGCTCCCCTGGGTGAATTTCGATGCCGGTCATGCTGCCGAGTTGGTAAGTGGCGCAATGGGGTAAGAGGATAGCGTCAGCTATGGCAATGAGCATGTCATGATCCATGAGATCGGCTGCGCTGGGCGCAGCTCGCAGCAAAGACGCAGAACAACGCAGGGTCAAAGAGCCATCAAAACCAGAGTGCTCTGTCGTTCGATCAGCATCAAAGCTTGCGCGTAGCTCTGCACTAACGGCTTCAATGAGTTCGGCATTAGCGAGGTTTTTGATAACTACAGCGCCATCGCGACGAAGCACCTCAGTTGCCGCTGCAGCTCCGACTGAGGGTTCTAAAGTACTGAGGGGCATAGGGTATTCTCCGGCTGCGATTTTAGACGAAAATTTCTCTCGCAGATGATGGCTACAGATTGCGAGCAGAGCAAGCTGTTGTTGGCGATGAGCTCTGAGGTTCAGCGAGTACACCGATAATGATCAGCTGAGCGGAAACGCCTTGAGTGTTATTTGTTTATTGGGAAGCTGTGATGGGCCCATACTTGCAGGTCTTAGCAAGGCTCGCTTCTTAGGCGCGCCTACCGGTATGGGGATGACGCTCTGCACATTGTTTTCTAATGCGTTTAAGTCATGTATGACGCTAACGAAGCGGCAGCTGATACCCGGCCAGCCTTGCCACCAATTGAACTACACGCCCTGAATGTAATTGTTTACTCTGGGGTTTTGGTCTTTTGGATAATCTTATTGTGCCTTCCCTACAACTTCGTGAAGTGTTGCGTTACCCCATAAAATCTATGCTCGGCGAGTCTTTGTCTGAGGCTGTTTTAGGGGAAAAAGGCATACCTGGCGATCGTATCTGGGCGACTCGCGACGAGCAGCGAGGAGGTATTCGAGGGGCCAAAAAGCTGCCTGACTTAATGATGTTTAGTGCCGCTACAGGAACTGGAGCGGCTCCAGTGATAACAGCTCCCGATGGCGACACCTGCGCCGCTAATAGCGAAGCGGTACATAGTTGGTTGTCCGAAAAACTGGACCACAGGGTAACGTTGTGGCCTTTGTTACCCGCTGAAAATTTAGATCATTACCGTCGTGGCGCACCCGACACTGAAGATTTTGAGCAGGAGTTGATGGCGGTCTTTGGGCGCATTCCTGGTGAGCCTATTCCTGACTTGACCATGTTTGCCGAGGTTCTTGAGTTTGAATCGCCGCCGGGTACCTATTTCGATGCTTTTCCCCTTTTAATAATGACCTACCAGTCGATGGCGACGTTGGCCCAGCGCCATCCGGACGGGCAGTTTGATTCTCGACGGTTTAGGCCGAACCTATTGATCGATGCGGTTGACGACACATCGCCATTTCCGGAGCAGGCATGGAATGGCAAACAGCTACGTCTGGGCGATGCTGTATTAGAGGTTGTAGGTCCTTGTCCGCGCTGCTCCATGACAACCCATGCAACGGGCGATTTACCGAGGGACACCTCGATTATGCGGCATCTGGTGAAAGAGGCAGACGGTAATTTGGGTGTTTACGCCAAGGTTGTGACACCCGGGACAGTAAAGCCCGGTCAAATTCTTGAATTGATTTGAGCAGAGCAGTGGCAGCCTTAAGGGCTAGCCTCGATTTTCTACAAAGGCCTCTAAAGTCCCGTCATCGCAGATACGCCAGCTCTGCCGTTCTTGGGTGTCTCTTACTATGACGGTAGGGCAATTCGCCAAAGACCTTCTGATAAACTGAAGTTCCCATCCCAGTTGGCGACATTCGTCTAAACGTTGCCGTTGGCCATCGGTCAACAATGCCTCATAGCCGAAAGGAACTTCTGCTTTGAATCCACGCTTGCAGGATTCGTCGAGGTTTTGGCTGGTTTGTGTCATTGCAATGGCCTGTATTGCGATAAGTGCGGAGAAGGCAAGCGATAAAAACTATACCCAAAATTGTGACCAATATCACCCCTTGCTACGGGCCGCCCTAATTTAAAGCAAGGGGCAAGAAAGTTGGGCCTCGGGGTAGTCGCGCTCAGCGTAGCGGCCAAATAATTGTCACCAAATGTGTTTTATTTGGTCTTGTCAGTTACGCAGTCAGCACGGACACTGCGGCTCATGTTGACAATACCCCCAACAGATTACCGGAACAGCTATGGAGAGCTTCCGGATACTGCCAAACTCAACCGTGATCTGGGGGCTCCAGAGCACGGTCCCAAAGCACTCTTTTTCAGTGGTGGCTCTGCTCTTAATGGTTTGAGCCGTCAAATCACAGACTACACCCACAACAGCATTCATTTGATAACCCCATTTGATAGTGGGGGCAGCTCGGCTGCCTTACGCGATGCATTCGATATGCCGGGAATTGGCGACTTGCGCCATAGAGTGCTGGCTTTGGCGGATCAATCTGCGCCACACAACGAGCAGCTGTGCCGGCTGTTGCAGTACCGCTTTTCAGCCACACAAACACACGAAGCGTTAACCCAAGAGCTTGGCGAAATTACATCGGGTGCTCATGCGTTGATCTCTGCTATTCCATCGGAAGCACGTGCAAAGCTCACTGAACAACTGAGTGTTCTTAGCCAGCACCTTCCTGAAAATTTTGATCTGCGTATGGCTTCGGTTGGCAATTTGGTGCTCGCCGGCGGCTACCTGGCAAACGCTAATGATTTGGGCGCTAGTCTCCTGTGCTTATCAGAGCTGCTCAATATTCGTGGCACCGTCCATGCCATCGTTAAAGAGCCGCTGCACTTGGGCGTACATTTAGGCAATGGGCAGTCCTTTATCGGTCAGCATTTACTGACGGGAAAGGAGCATCCAGATATACCGTCTCCGGTCAGTTCGATTTTTTTGAATCGTAGCGCCTGCGAGCACAACCCGATTACCGTGCCACTTGATTCTGAGAACAGCCAACTCATCGCTGGTGCCGATCTTATTTGCTACGCACCGGGCAGTTTCTATTCGAGTCTTATGGCTAATTTGTTGCCGGTAGGGGTTGGCGAGGCCGTCGCTAAAGCGTCTTGCCCTAAAGTATTCGTTCCCAATCTTGGTCTTGACCCCGAGCAGCTGGGTATGGATTTCTCCGCTCTGATTCAGACTTTAACTAGGCAGCTCCGCCAAGGGAGTGCTGATGAACCGGTGTCCAATTTTTTGAATTATGTGGTGATTGACGCCGATCGTTCGCGTTACCCTTTCCCGATCAACACCGACCTGCTGAAAGCACTAGGCGTAGAACTGCTGGAGTTGCCGTTAGTGACGAGCACCAGTGACCCGTATTACGATGACGATCGCCTGGCTCAGGTTTTACTTTCGCTCATCTAAGGCGCCCACATAATTATTTAAACACTTTGTCAGGAGCTGAAAATGACCGCATCCCCAAATCTTGGAGAGTCATTTATAGAGGTCGTTAAAGCGCGCCGGTCGATTCGTGCCTTCACAGATAAGCCCGTGCCTCAGGATCTTGTGAGGACTATCTTTGAGACCGCGATGCAGGCGCCCAGTAATTGCAATACTCAGCCTTGGTTCGTACAGGTTGTAACCGGCGCAAAGTTAAATGCTTTGCGGGAGGAGTTGCCCCAGCGTTTTATCGCGGGAGATATCGCTGTAGACCGCCCCTACGACGGCAAATATGAGGGGGTTTATCGTGATCGTCAGTATGCCTCCGCCCAAGCGCTCTATGACGCTCTGGGAATTTCTCGAGAGCAGAAAACCGAACGGCAGGCTTGGTTTCTCAACAACTTTCGATTCTTTGATGCTCCTGCCGCCGCATTTTTTTCCATGCCCAAAAACTTCGGTTTAAGAGAGGCCTGTGATCTAGGTATGTTTACGCAGACGGTCATGCTGGGACTTTCTGCCCATGGATTGGGTTCTTGCCCGCAAACTGCTTTGGGTTTTATGACGCACGTGATTAAGCCCGCACTTAATATTCCCGACGATCAAATGTTGTTGTTTGGTTTGTCTTTCGGTTATCCCGATCATGAGGCTGCGGCGAATCAAGCAACAACTGATCGGGCCTCATTAGGCGACATTGTGACCTTCTCAAGCTGAGAGAGTATCGGTGGCTTAGGAAGGTTTCAGGAACTCGGTAACCTCGAGGTTGAAGCCCGACAGTGCATTGAAGCGTATGGGTGCCGACAGCAGTGCCATTCGACTAACGCCAAGATGTCGAAGAATTTGCGCGCCTGTGCCGATCAACCGGTAGTTCTGGGGTTGTGGTGGTGGCGCACCGCTATTCAAAAATTGGTGGACGTCGGAAAGTAGCTGATCAGATGACGATGGTTGTCCAACAAGGACCACGACGCCTTCATTGGTTTCAGCAATAAACTGCATGGCCGAACGATAGGACCAGCCGTTGCGACCCTCACCTAGCTTCGTTCCCAAGACATCTCGAAGCAAGTTGACGGACTGAACCCTTACCGGGACCGGTCGATCACTACTTATGGTGCCGCGCTGTAGTGCGAAATGCGGCGTGTCATCGATAAGATCCCGGAAAGTGTGGAGTGTAAATTTACCCCACTCGGTATCGACTTCATGGCTTTCACCCACTTCTACTGAGTGTTCGTGTATTGAGCGATACTCTATAAGATCGGCGATGGTGCCCATTTTAAGATCGTGCTGCTCGGCAAAAATTTCGAGCTGTGGTCTTCTGGCCATGGTGCCGTCGGTATTCATAATCTCAACAATAACGGCGGCGGGCTCGCAACCTGCCATGCGTGCCAGGTCGACACCGGCTTCGGTGTGACCAGCTCTCCGCAAGACGCCACCGGGCTTCGCCACGAGAGGGAAAATGTGCCCCGGCTGTCTTATGTCTGAAGGCTCGGCTTCGGCAGCAACGGCTTTGAGTATGGTGTGAGAACGTTGTTGAGCACTCACGCCCGGGCCAATTTGCTCGCTGGCGTCAATTGACACCGTGAAATTCGTTTCATGTTGCGAGCGGTTGTCACGAACCATGAGAGGAATGCGCAGTCGACGCGCTTTTTCGGGGGTAATGGGCATACAAATAAGCCCACAGGCCTCTGTTGCCATAAAGTTAATAATTTCGGGAGTGACTTTCTCAGCGGCGATGATTAAATCGCCTTCATTTTCACGATCCTCATCATCCATGAGGACCACCATGCGCCCGGCTCGTATGTCGTCTATGATTTCTGGTATCGATGCAAGTGGCATAAACGTTACACCACGCGTTCGATAGCAACGGCGGTAGCCTCACCACCACCAATACAAAGCGCTGCAATGCCGCGTTGCTTGCCGTAGTGTTGCAAGGCATGTGCGAGGGTTACCAAAATTCGAGAGCCCGTTGACCCGATAGGGTGCCCTTGGGCGCAGGCCCCACCATGAACGTTGACGCGCTCATGATCTAAATCGAAGGCGTTCATGGCTAACATAGTGACCATGGCAAAGGCTTCATTAATTTCCCAAAGATCGACGTCGGCGGCATTCCACCCGGTACGCTCGAGGAGTTTTTCTATGGCGCCCACCGGAGCCAAAGTGAATTCTTCAGGGGGCCGGCTGAAGCGGGCGTGGGCGACAATCTTAGCCATTGGTTGAAGGTTGTGCGCCTCAACAGCTGAGGCTGAAGCCACTAGCAGCGCGCTCGCGCCATCAGAAATCGAGCTGGAGTTTGCTGCGGTAATGGTCCCGTCTTTGGTGAAGGCCGGCCTCAGTGAAGGGATTTTGTCGGGCCGTCCTTTCAGCGGCTGTTCGTCGTGCTCAACGGTATGCTCACCACGACGGGTTTTAATCGTCACGGGGGTAATCTCTGCCTGCAATACGCCATTTTCTGTTGCCGCTTTAGCGCGCTCTAAACTGGCTATGGCGTATTGATCCATGGCTTCCCGCGAGAGGCCATGGGCGTCGGCAGTTGCTTGGGCAAAGCCGCCCATAGCACCTCCGGTATACGCATCTTCCAGTCCATCAATAAACATATGATCAAAGGTTTGCCCGTGGCCCAGGCGAATACCTTTGCGGCCTGTCATCATTAGCTGCGGTGCATTACTCATGCTTTCTAAACCGCCGCTAATAACCATTTGGTTGGTACCTGCGGCAATGCTGTCAATGGCGTAAATAGTGGCTTGCATGCCACTGCCACAGGCTTTATTCACCGTGACTGCCCCGGTGCTGCTGGGAATGCCAGCGCCTATCATGGCTTGTCGGGCGGGGCACTGCTTGAGGCCAGCTGGGAGTACACAACCCATAAATACCTCATCAATAGCACCCGCTTCTACGCCGGTTTTGTCCAGTGTGGCTTTGACCGCAGAAGCGCCAAGATCTACCGCCGTAACGTCGGCTAAATCACCCAGTAATCCGCCCATGGGGGTTCTGGCACCGTTCACCATATAAATCGTTTCTGCCACAGCGATGACTCTTCTGTATTGAATTGAGTGGGGCATTTAGCCACACACGAGGCGCTACGTCATCGGCTGAGAGAATACTGTCTAGGATATTTTGACCCTTGTGGAGCTTACTCCGCCGACATAACCAGGACTTAAAGCTAGGTTGCCGGGGGATCAATTGCGAAAACCTTGCCTCTCACGGCGATTCTGTACTGGCGCGGTGTGACCCCGGCCAAAGTTCGAAATCGTCGCGAAAAGACCGAGGCATCGCGAAATCCCACCTGCCAACCCACTTCTGCTACGGGTAGGTTGGTGTTAAGCAGCAGTGCTTTAGCCTCTTCGGTGCGAATGGTGTGTTGATAGTGAACGGGAGTCATGCCGGTTGCTGCTCGAAAGCGCCGGTTCAATGTTCGTGTTGTCATATCACAGGATTTTGCCAGTCGCGCTAGATTGATGCTTTGCTTGAGCTCGCTGCGAATCAACCACTGAACATCTAATATCTTCTCATCCTGATGGGTTTCGCCCGATGAGAGCAGTTCGTGGGGAGAAAATCGCCGGCGAATTTCAGGTGAAAATTGATTTTCGATGGTGGTTGCCGTTGCTCTAGAAAAAATCTGCCCCGCTAAATACACCATAAGGTCGGCAATTGAGTTAACCGATCCGACGCAAAAAATGCGGCCTTGTTGAGTAATAAGCTGATCGCGACGCAGCGCAACATTAGGGTAAGTAGTTTCGAAAGTGTCGAACCAATGCCAGTGTGTTGTGGCAACCCCTTCATGGAGCACGCCGGCTTCAGCGAGCAAGAAACTTCCCGCTCCAACGCTGCAAACCCAGCTACCCCCTTCGACGCAGCGTCTAATCACGTCGAGCTGCCACGGGTGGTGGTGCAGTACCCAGCGAGGATGACGCCAGATTGCGGGAATGAGAAGAATATCGGGGATGGTAATGGCGTCATCTTCGGTAACCGGTATCGATAACCCCTGAGCGAGAGGCAGGGTTTCGGTGCGCTTGCCGACGAGCTTAATGCAAACTTCTGAGCGGGTTTTCGGTGGGCTCGCGTGGGCCGCCGCCCTAATAATTTCCAAAGGCAAAGTGATTGATGTGGCCAACATGCGTGGATGCGCCAATGCCAAGAGTGTGATGGCGCTATTAGAGGTCATATTGGAGTCACTGTATTGTTAATTTTAGTCTTTATTAGTCTAATTTATGACTTTATAAATCAATTTACTAGTCTAATTACGCCTAAAATGACCGCGAAATTTATTGTGCGCTGGGGAGATTAAACATCCGATCAATCCCTGAGTTTGCGCAATTGGGTTATTAGGAGTTTTTATAAACATGCTTCATCTTCCTATATTGGTCGCCGCAGGCGGTATTAATAGCGCGGGCAAGACCTCGAATCGGCAGGCGTTTAAAAGGATGGTGATCGATGCCCTAGATGCCACCGATCGAGGGCAAACTCGTGATGCACTGGCGGCAATCATGGGAACCGCCGATGCTTC
>QXYP01000007.1 GCA_009886815.1 Halieaceae bacterium | reverse complement strand
TATTGGGCCTCGCTGACCAGAACCCTTGCCCCGGAATTGGCCAGAGGATTCCTCAAGAACTCGCCTTTATTCGCCGTGTTGACGGGCACGTAAACAGCATTGACCTTGGAGGCCGCAATTAACAAAGCGACTGAATCAGCATGGCTGTCCAGTAGCGTGGCAATGCGATCCCCAGAAGCGATCCCGCTGCTCAAGAGGCCTTGGGCCAGCCGATTAGATAACGCATCGAACTGGGCGTAAGTATACTTCTCATTGTCATCAAGAAAGTGCAGGAACACCGTATCAGGCGATGTTGCCACGGCTTCTTTCCACAGCTCGAGTATGGTGTGTCGCTGCTCGGTTCTCCAGGCAGAATTGGTCATTAGCGCCCTATTCCTCTTAGCACAAGCCGTTACGCCACCCAACGCCGTCGGGAATCTCATCGGATTTGATACGGCGAATTCAACCGTTAGGTTAACACGTGTGTAAAGTTAATCGCAAGAATACAGTCGCCCCAAGAGAGACAGATTCAACACTCAGTACATTTTTTGCAGGGCTGATAAGGGTTCTGTTATTATCTTCGAAGCGGATGAGCCGGGAATTCAGGCTTCCCAACCACTAATAAGCTGAAAACGATTATGGCATCCAATATCGAATCCACGGCAGAGCCAGAGAACGGCTGGTCAGCCCGAAGCCGTGCGACCCGCCAGAAGCTAATTGCAGCCGCCGCGAAACTCATCGTTGAAAAAGGCATTAACTCGGTGTCTGTCGTTGCTGTAGCCAAAGCCGCCGAAGTTACTCGCCCTGGGGCTTACTATCACTTCAAATCCCGCGATGCCCTGCTCGAGGCCGTACGCAAAGATACTGATCACCAACTGGTCAGAACCGTAGCCGGCAGTAAAGAAGACAAATACCTTTATTCACAGGCCGCAGAGTTTGCCGCAGAGGATCAGGACACCATCTATCTGCGCATTCAGAGACTGCTGGAACAAGGCACAGATGACGTCATCATACGCTTCCGAGAAAGGGGCCTTACCCGGGCAGCCCGTGAAGGCTTGGTGAAGCCTGGCGTCGAAGCCGATATAGCTGCCATCGTTAGGGGTACCACTCTGGTTTCTTCTTTTCTGGCGGTATCTGAATTCAAGCAAAAGAGCCGTCGACACAAACAAGCCAAGCTTTTTGGCAAGGCCAATTACCAGCTGATGTTCGATGGTGCTTTGTTACCGGAAAAGCTCAAAGACTGGCCAAAACTGCCTCGCTACTCTCACGACGGAGACGGTGCTGAAAAACCTGTGTCGACGAAAGACACGATCCGCGATGGCAGAAAAGCCAAATCTGTAGAGACCCGGGAACAACTGATGAAGACAGCCATGTTGCTTATGGCAGAAGTGGGGGAACAGGCTGTCTCCGTCTCTGAGGTGGCGCGCAGGGCAGGCGTCACGCGTCCGGGCGCCTACTATCATTTTAAGAAGAAGGAAGATCTTATTGCCGCTGTCGAGGAAAAACTCGACAAGGAACTCATCTACACGCTGGACCGCTCATTCGCTAGACGTGAGTCCTTCACAGATGCCTCCGATCTTAGCGCCGAAGACCTGAGCTTACTGAGAATCCGTATTCAACAAATGCTCAGGGATGGCGCTCGCAAGGATCCGCTTATTGCCCACTACCGCAAACTCTTCCGCTGGCACGCAAAGCACGGACATCTGCGCAAGGGTACAGACCCGGAAATGAGCGCCATCATTACCGCCAGCGCATCGCTGGTAGGTTTGTTCCTCGTTCTCAAAGGAGCGAATTCTGTCAAGGAGCGGGTAAAGCAGGCGAAACGCTTCCGCAAAACCTATATGACTTTCGTTTTCGAAGGCCTCTATACGGCAGCTGCTAAAGCGGAATGGCCACCGCCACCGGAACTGGACTAAACCCGCTCAAATACCGCAGCAAGGCCTTGGCCGCCACCGATACACATAGTTTCGATACCGTATCGACTCCCCCGACGGCCCATTTCACGCAGCAGTGTCGCGAGAATTCGCCCCCCCGTTGCTCCTACCGGGTGGCCCAACGAAATGCCCGAACCGTTGACATTTAAACGCGCGAAATCGGCCCGCTCAAACCCCAGCGCGCGAGTACACGCCAGCACCTGCGCGGCAAAGGCCTCGTTGAGTTCGATCAGGTCTATATCGGATAACTTCAACCCCGCATTTCGCAGCGCCTTTTGTACTGCGGGCACGGGCCCAATGCCCATCCGTGCAGGCTCAACCCCCGCAACGGACCAAGACACCAGCCGACCAAAGGGCTTTAGCCCATACTGAGCTACCGCGTCTTCACTTGCCACAATACAGGCCGAGGCACCGTCGTTCTGGGTACTGGCATTGCCCGCGGTAACCGTAGCGTCGGGATCAGCACCTGCCCTGATCGCCTTGAGGCCTGCCAGAGCTTCCACGGTAGTTTCCCGGGGAGTCTCGTCTTGGGTCACGACGATATCGCCCTTGCGAGCGGGAACAGAGACAGGAATGACTTCGTCGTCAAACAGGCCCTGCTCTTGAGCGGCAATGGCTCGGCGCTGGGATTCCACCGCAAACATATCCTGCTCTTCACGGGGTATTCCATACTCGCTGCGCAGATTTTCTGCTGTTTCCAACATGCCACCGGCCACGGGATAGTTGACGCCGCCCGCTGTGACGCGACCACGCGCTAAGGCATCCTGCAGTTCAAGTGCCGGCTCTTTTAGGCCCCAGCGCGCACGATGGGTAAAGAAAGGCGCGTTACTCATGGATTCAGCGCCACCGGCTATCACGACATCAGAGCCACCGCTTGCTACCTGAAGATAGGCATAAATCAGCGCCTGTAAACCAGAGCCGCAGCGTCGATCGAGTTGCAACCCTCCTACCGTTGTCGGCAGGCCGGCATCCAACGCCACCACGCGACCCAGTGCAGGTGCATCCATACTGGAATAACACTGGGCGAAGAGCACATCCTCCACAGCCTCCCCGGGAAGCCCGGTTCTCTCGAGGAGACCCTTCACTACCGTGGCACCCAGGAATTGTGCCTCTAAGGGCTTGTAGGCGCCGCCGAACTTTCCTACGGGTGTCCGTACAGGTTCGCAGATATAGGTTTGACGAATTTTCATCTTTCTTGACCTGTGGTTCAGGCGGGCAGCATGGTGTCGCCACCATCAACCCTGAAAGTTTGACCGGTAATCCAGGCCGCTTCATCGGACGCCAGAAACAGGGCCATATTGACGATATCTGCAGTATCACCCAGCCGTTTCAGTGCCAATCCATTCACTACGTGGTCGAGAATCTCCGCTGGCACCTGCCGGGTAGCCTCAGTATCCGTGGGGCCAGGTGCGATAGCGTTGACCCGAATATTACGATCACCGAGTTCACTGGCCAGGCACATTGTCAGCCCCTGCACCCCCAGTTTGGCAATACCATAGTAACCCCCCTGTGCCTTCCAGGCTGCCGTAGACGATTGATTGATCACGCTACCGCCGCCCCTCTCCGCCATGGAACTCGCCACCGCCCGTGTCATGACCAGCGGACTGTGCATGTTCACTTTCATAATCTGGTAGTAGTAGTCGAGATCCACATCAAGCAGGGTTTCATAACGCATGCCATGAAAAATTGCTGCGTTGTTCACCAGAATGTCGATGCCGCCAAACTGCTCCCTTGCTAGGCTGGCAGCCGCCGCTGCGTCGCTTTCGGAAGACACATCGGTTTTCACAAAAACCGCCGAGTTTCCTGCCTGACAGATTTCGTCGGCAATCCTTTGACCGGCCTCTTCATTAAGCTCAGCAATAACCACTGACGCGCCCTGAGCAGCAAAGCGCTTGGCATAGGTTTCTCCTATGCCTTGGCCACCACCCGTAACAATCGCTACCTTTCCCTCAAATGACATCGCAAAACCCTCTCCCATGTTTAACTTGAACGTCTGATTAAGAAATTGATCTTCAGCCGCTGCTTACCAACTTCTGATCGTGAAGCCGTCCGATTTCCCCGGAAGACAACTGTAATAATTCAGATAGAACCTGGTCGGTATGCTCACCAAGGCCTGGCGCTCCCATCACGTCCTTTCGATCTAGGCCAGTAAATTCAAGGGGGCTACCCGGCATGAGCATTTCCCCTATGCCCGCTTGCTCCCTGCGAACAAACAGGGGGTTCTCTGCAGAACATGCGGGATCATTTAGCACCATTTCCTGGGTACTTTGGTAACGACCCCAGCAAACATTTTGTGCCGAAAAGGCGGCATCGATCTCGCCAATGTTTCTGGATGCTGCCCAGGGTTGAATCAGCGCTGCAATCTCCTTGCGCGCCTCGTATCGATCGCCCTCACGACTGAAATCCAAGCCTCTTGCGTGGGCTAGCTGCTCCATTTTCGTCTCCAATTCTGTGGCCGAACAAAGTCCGCGCCACTGCTTGGGCGTGAGGCCAACGAGCATGAATTGAACGCCGTCGGCTGAGACAAAATCTCTCCCGAATGCACCGTATAGGTAATTGCCGGACCTCTCACGGTCAAAACCCAGTTCCGCCTCGGCGATAAAGCCCAGCGTACCCATGGTGGCCATGGCCACATCTTCCAGCGCCAACTTAATGTGCTGCCCCTCTCCGGTGCGGCTGCGATGACGCTCGGCAGCCAATAATCCCGAGACGGCCATTTGTCCGGTAATACAGTCCCAAGCAGGCAGTACACTGTTTACAGGGCCCACATGGTCCTCTGGCCCGGTGAACATCGGAACACCTAGGGCGGGATTGACGGTGTAGTCGACGGCCGAGTCACCGTGGCGATTGCCCATGACGGTCAGCTGGATCAAATCCTGCCTAGCCTCGCGCAAGCTGTCATAATCCAGCCAGCCCTTGGGTGGAAAATTAGTCAGCAGGATCCCCGCATCCTCCCCACTGGCACAAATGATTGATCTGGCAAGCTCCCGGCCTTCGGGCCGACGAATATCAATGGCTACGGAGCGCTTACTCTTGTTAAGACCCTGCCAGAAGAGGCTGGTATTGTCCTCGGTGACAGGCCAGCGTCGGTAGTCAAGCCCGCCCCGGATATCATCGATGCGAATCACTTCAGCACCCATCTGCGCCAGTGCCAAGCCCGCAGAGGGCGCCGCCACAAAAGCAGAGACCTCAACCACCCGCAGACCCGCCAGAATACCCATCAGGAATGTCTCTCGCCCTTGTTCAGCGCATCTTGCAGCAGCTGCCGGGCGATGACCTTGAGGGCCAGTGTCTCTTCGGCACCCTCAAAAATGGACAGCACCCGGGCATCGACAAAGTAACGGCTTACCGCGGTCTCCTCGGCGTAACCCATGCCGCCGTGTATTTGCAGCGCCTCCCGCGTAATCCACTCTGCAGACCGGCAGGCAAACAACTTAACCAGGCTCGCCTCCATCTGTCCCTCGCCGCAGTCCAATAGCTCACCCACACGGTAGGTAAAGCAACGGCTGACAGCGACCTGAGCGGCCATTTTGGCGAGCTTTGCCCGGGTAAGCGGGTAGTCACCCAGATGAGCGCCAAAGACCTTGCGATTCTGGGAATAGCGGACCGCGGCTTTGAGAGCGGCACGCATCACACCTGACGCCCTTGCTGCGGTTTGGATTCGCCCGCCCGTAAGGCCGGCCATCGCGAGATAGAATCCCCTTCCCTGCCCCTCAGCTCCGCCTATAAGGTTCGCTTCAGGCACCCAGTAGTCTTCAAAAACAAGGTCATAGGAGTGCATACCCCGGTAACCTATTGTGGGAATAGACCTTCCCGTTAAACGACCCCCCGACTCCTGATCAAAACAAAACTCATGCTTATCGGTGCTTGGCTTCTCCACCAACAAGGCGCTCAGGCCCTTGTGTCCCAATGACCTGTCGGTATCGGTGCGCGCAATGACAAAGAGCAACTGTGCTTTGCCCGCAAAAGTGCACCAGGTTTTGGCGCCATTGAGCAACCAGCCCCCAGCGACCGGTGAGGCCTTGAGTGAAAGCCCTGCGACATCAGAACCATAATCAGGCTCAGTGATGGCAATGCCGCAGAGTTTTTCTCCAGACGCCACTTGGGGTAACCAGCGAACTCTTTGCGCTTCAGTGCCACCACTGAGCAGCGCTCTAGTCACGATCTCGGGGCGTGTAATCAGGCTGCCCGCAGCCGCCAGCGAGGCCTCCGATAAGGCCTCGGTGACGACGATCATTGAGGCATTGTCCGCATCGGCATCGGGGGCTGTGCCGCCGTACTGCTGGGGAACCGAGATACCAAATACGCCCATCTCTCCCAACGGCTTCAGAATCGCTTCCGGCACAGTCAGGTCCTGGCGATGAATGCTTTCAGCGAGGGGCTCGACAATATCAACAGCGAGCTTGCGAAAAGCCGTCTGCATCATCTCCTTATCATCGTCGAGCTTGACCTGGCCAACCTCGCCCTGCAGCTGAATGACCTCTTGACCTACCTCCGCCAGGTAAGCCGGCGCAAGCAGCGCTTGCATCATCGAGCGCAATTCCCCCGCGCCGAAAAGCCGGTCAAAATCCTCTGGCTCGATCCCTAATATCGGCAACAAGGGCTCGAGCCGGGTTCTTATGGACTGCGCAGCACTGGCTATGTAGATTCCGCAAAGCCCCTGCTGCAAGTCGGTGGCCGCACCGTTATAACTTTCCCATGCCACGCTGGCGGCGCGGTACTCGGCGTAAACCCATGCCAGTTCGTAGCTGGCAACCTGCTGTTGATCGAGGCGTTGTGGATCAAGTTTTCCGGCTATGCAGCAAGACCTCGCCAAACTCTCGGTCGCCTGTCGAATAAGGCTAGGGAATTTATCAAAGAAGCCCTTGAAGCCTGCGCTGTTATCAACATCAATCACTAAAGACACTGCTCCCATGCTCAAAGGGCTTAGCCCAACTCTTCGAAGGGTATGTTTTTGTCCACCCGAATATCGCCCGGCAGCCCCAGAACGCGCTCGGCAATGGTATTGCGCAAAATTTCATCAGTGCCGCCGGCAATGCGATATCCCGCAGCTTCCAGCCAAGCCATGCGACTATCGGTGGTCCGCGAGATCGGGTGATCGGGATAGATCGCACCTGCGGGCCCACAAGCATCCATGATGCAAGCTGACTGTGTCTGTAACTTTCGTGCGATCACCAGTTTACTCAATGCGGCTTCGGGGCCGGGCAACTGCCCTTGGGACAGTCCAGTCAGGAGCCGCGCGTAGAAATTATTGATGCCGGACTCCGCAACATACCAATCGGCAATCTTATCGCGCACTCGAGGGTCATCGAGGCCAGATTCACCATCATCGAATTCCCGCCGCAGGAACCGCACGGTATCTTCGAGGGAAGCACCGCCCCCGGAGGCTTCGGTCACCGCAAAGCGCTCCTCCATCAAGGTTGCAATGGCCACCTGCCAGCCGCCGTTGATTTCGCCCAGGCGGGAGGCATCGGGAATGCGAACATCGGTGAAGAAAACCTCGCAGAATTCACCCCCGCCAGCTGCCTGCTGGATTGGCCTTACTTCCACACCAGGCGCCTTCATATCGACAAAAAAGTAGGTCATACCCCGATGCTTGGGCACAGACGGGTCAGTGCGCGTAATGATGACCCCGTAATCGGAGATGTGGGCCCAAGATGTCCAAATTTTCTGACCATTGAGCACCCAGTCGTCGCCGTCACGAAGGGCACGAAGTCGAATGCCTCCCAGGTCGGAGCCGCCCGCCGGTTCAGAAAAAAGCTGGCACCAGATTTCCTCGCCGCGCAGTGCGGGTATCAGATAACGCTGCTGCTGCTGCTCTGATGCAAACCGGCGCATTACGGGAATCGGCATGCCCACGCTGATACCAAAAAAGACGGTGGGAAAATCGTACTGTCCTTCCTCCTGATCGTAGATCACCGCCTGCATGGGGGTACCACCCATGCCACCCAACTCTCTAGGCCAGGTGATCTTTGCATAACCCTTATTAGCTTTTCGGGCTTGAAAAGCCCTGCCGAGCGCCAGCTGCTGATCCATGGTCAAATCACCGTGCTGCGACAGGTCGTACTCCACGGCCTGCTCAGCCAACCAGTCTCGCACTTCTGCACGAAATTCAGCTTCCTCACGGGTATCTTCAAAATCCATAGTTTCTCCAGCAAAGTCGCCTGCACCGCGATAGGGTGTCAGGCCACCTTGCGTTCAAATTCAGCGGTAATTTGCTTCTTCCACATTCCAAGATCGCCTATTAACAGCGCAAGAGACCGGGAACGGCGTAAAAAGAGGTGGCAATCTGCCTCCCAGGTAAAGCCCATACCACCGTGTATTTGGACATTTTCTGCCGCGGCGTGTTCATAGGCTTCGGTCGCACTTACCCGAGCGACAGCCGCTGCAAGGGGCAACTCATCGGAGTCGGAAGCCAAGGCCCAAGCGCCAAAATAAGCATTGCTGAGTGCCAGCTGATTACCGACATACACATCTGCCAGCTTGTGTTTGATGGCTTGGAAGGACGCAATGGGTCTGCCAAAGGCATGCCGCTCAGTCGCAAAATCAATGGCGCTCTGGAGGCAGGCTTCAGCGCCCCCTACCTGCTCAAAAGCAAACAGCACCGCCGCAGCATCGAGCACAGCGCTGAACACTGCCCAAGCACCGTCGCCCGCCTCGCCTAGGGGCTGAGACTCGGCGCCTTCAAAGACGAGGACGCCCTGTTTTCTAGTGGGGTCGATGGAGTCCAGCGATCGGCGCTGCACGCCATCCTGTGCGAGGTCGACGAGACACAGACAGGGCTCATTGCGCTCATTAGCGGCCAATACTACCGCGGCATCGGCAATCATCGCATCCGGCACCGGCCACTTTTCTCCGTGTAGCCTACCCTCCTCGAAACGCAGTTTGATGCGACCGGGGGCGGGGAAGCCCAAACCCT
>QXYP01000069.1 GCA_009886815.1 Halieaceae bacterium | reverse complement strand
GAATAAGCCGGTACTGCGGGTTGCTAGGTACAGGGATGTTCCCGAGGTAACGTCATCTCTTATTTGTCGTATTCCCCGAGCATAAATAGCATTGCCGGCGGCGCCTGCTGTCGAATCCAGGGCTTCTACGAGTGGCACTCCAGCGGCAAAGGTGGTTGCCAGGGTTCGGCTAAAGCGCGCAACAACGGCGTCATGGACAATGGTGCCAACGATGGGAAGTTTTAACGCCAAGGAGTCTACCCTGTCGCGAAACGCAGCCGAGCGCTGGATGGCTTGGAAATACCCCCAAATGGCCAACGTGATGGCCCCGGCTACGATCAACCACCATTCCTGCATGAATTCAGAAATGCCAAGCACAAACAGGGTGAATCCGGGTAGGTCTGCACCAAAGCCTTTAAAGGTCTGGGCAAATGTGGGTACGACTTTTACTAAGAGAATTCCTGTAACTATTATAGCCACGGTCACAACGGCTATGGGATAGGTCATGGCTTTGCGGATTTTTGCTTTCAGGGCTTCAGTTTTTTCTTTGTAGGTGGCGACGCGATCTAACATGACCTCTAGGGTGCCTGAGTTTTCTCCTGAAGCGACAAGGCTACAAAACAGATCATCAAAGTGCTTGGGGTGCTTTGCCAGCGCTAATGCAAGGCCGCCTCCTGCAGACACCTCACTTTTGATTTGCCCTACTAGCTTGTTCATAGCCGGACTTTCAAGGCCTTCCTGCACAATCTCAAAACTTTGTACAAGGGGCACGCCGGCTTTCATCATGGTGGCCATCTGCCGCGAAAATATCGCAATATCTGCGGGTTTTATGCCTTTGCCCATGGAGGTGAAAAGTGGTTTGGATTTTTTCTTGACGGACTTGGCAGATATGCCTTGTTTGCGAAGTTGCGCCTTTGCCAAAGCCTGGCTAGTGGCGACAATTTCTCCCTGGCCCTTTTGACCGTTTTTATTAAGCCCGCTCCATACAAAAGTTATGTTTGTCGCCATACCGTCCTTGGTCTCCAGCTGTTAATCAGTTGTCACGCGATTGACTTCTTCTAGACTTATCAGGCCCTGCGCGGCTTTGCGCAGTGCCGAAAGACGAAGATCTGCAAAGCCCTCGCGGCGGGCTTGCTTATCTAAATCGATGGAGTTGTCACCCCCCATAATTAAATTGGCTAACGTTTTAGTAATCTTGACCACCTCGTAAATTCCGACACGGCCGCGATAACCGTCTTTACACGCCTCACAGCCTACAGCGCGTTTGATGGTGGCGTTCTCGAGCATCTCATCATTGAAGCCCAGCTCCATGAGCGCGTCGTGGGGCACTTCTGTTTCGGGAATACTGCATTGCTTGCACAACCGGCGAGCCAGGCGCTGAGCAATAATCAGCGAGACCGAGGACGCAATATTATAGGCGGGTACGCCCATGTTCATCATGCGTGTGATGGTCTCTGCAGCACTGTTTGTGTGCAGTGTTGAAAGAACAAGGTGGCCTGTTTGGGCGGCTTTAATGGCAATTTCGGCCGTCTCTATATCGCGTATTTCACCGACCATGATAATGTCGGGATCTTGGCGCAGGAATGAGCGCAGCGCCTCGGCAAAGTCTAGCCCTACCTTGTTATTAACTAAAACCTGATTCACGCCTTCCATGTTGATTTCAACGGGATCCTCTGCCGTTGAAATGTTGCGCTCATCAGTATTTAAAATACTGAGACCCGTGTACAGCTGCTTTTGATCGTCATCGTAACCTAGGGCATCAATTCCCATTTGTGCGGATGTAGGGTCGAGGATACGCATGACGATTTTTTCGCCGAACATGGTGGGCAGCGTATTAACACGGAAGTCAATCGAACGGTTTTTGGAAAGCTTCATCTGGATGCGACCATCCTGAGGGATGCGGCGCTCGGAAATATCCATTTGAGACATAACTTTGATTCTGGCGGCTAAACGCGGTGCCAGTGTCTTTGGTGGCTTAACGATTTCACGAAGAATTCCGTCGGTTCTAAATCGCACGCGGTAATTTTGCTCGTAGGGTTCAAAGTGAATATCAGAAGCGCCTTGCTTGATGGCATCTAGGAGCACTTTATTCACGAAGCGAACGATAGGCGTATCGTCTACCGCGCTGGTATCAACATCTTCTGTCTCACTCGAGTTTTCATCGATGATGTCCAGATCAAACTCTGAGCTCTCGCCCAGCTGATCCATTTCAGAGCTTAAGGAGTCTTGCTGGTCTAAAATCTCTGTGAGCAGCTTGGAGAGGGCTCGCTGGTCAACCACCACGGCTTCAGTGCTGATGCCCGTTGCGAATTTTATTTCATCTAATGCCGCAATGTTGGTGGGATCCGCCAAGGCGATGAACAGACGGTTACCGCGTCGAAAAATCGGTATGGTTTGGTGCTTGGTCATGAGCGCGGGTGACACAAGTTTGTCTGGGAACATGTTGCGGTCAACAGCGGATAGATCTACCAGAGGGACACCGAACTCGGCAGCGGCTAGCTCCGCTAGCTCATAGCTATCGATATCGAGAGTTTGTGACAGGTAGTTAATGAGGGGAGTTTTTTTCTTGCTGGACTCTCGGATAGCGGTCTGTGCTTGTTCAGTCGAAATGACACCATCGGCCACTAGTCGAGCTGAAATTCCCGTCAGGAGCGCTTCTTTTTTTTTCACTTCGACGTTCACGGTCAACCCCTTGGGAACGCTTTTAGTCCACTCTTAAGTATACAGCGAAAACAAATTCGTCACACCGTTTCGCCATCTCGTGATTAACGTGCTTTTAATTGACGCTAGCCTTACCTCAAGGGCTGGCAGTGTGCGAAATATTGTATCGCGTATTTTTGGGTGGCCAATCTGAGTGCTTGCTGCTTGAACGCTGCAGTTGGTGCTGGGTTTAATCCGCGCTGGTGCGCTCATCAGCCCTCCTAGCGAAAGACGGTTAGTTTTTAAAGCCCCGTCACTGTCCGCTCTGTAGCTTTCTCCATGACTGGGTAACTGGTACTTTCTTGTACCCCAGGTAACTGCATCAGGCTGCCGCCTAAGAATTCCCGGTATTCGGTCATGTCTTTCACGCGTGCTTTGATCAGATAGTCGAAGTTTCCCGCGACTAAGTAGCATTCTTCAACCTCAGGTACATCTTGGATGGCCTCAGTGAACTCCCGAAAAGCGTCTCCGGCCGTACGTTGAAGGGTGATTTGCACAAAAATAACTAAACCCCGGTCCAGTTTGCTGGGGTCAAGTCGTGCATGGTAGCCCGCGATGAAGCCGTCACGCTCTAGGCGTTTTACCCGCTCCTTGCAAGGCGTAGTGGTTAAACCCACTTGCCGCGCCAACTCTGCAAAGCTAAGCCGAGCATTTTGCTGCAAGCAGCGTAATATTTTGCGATCAATGCGACTCAGGTCATGTGCTGACATTGTTAGAACTCCCTGTTATATCAGTGACGCCCGCCTTCTGATTTAAAGTGCTATGGCAGTTTAAACGATTTATTGATATCTATTTAATAGTTAAATCGACTTATTAAATAGATTATTTGCAGTGAATAGTAAATTTACTCGGCGCTAAAATGCAACGTCTAGGCGACACTTTAGTCGCCCGCAGGCTTAGTAACGGAGCACTTTTATGATCGTTGGCATTCCGAAAGAAATTAAAAACCACGAATACCGTATTGGTATGACCCCGGCTGGCGTGCGCGAGT
>QXYP01000068.1 GCA_009886815.1 Halieaceae bacterium | reverse complement strand
GACGCCCCCAGCTGTAACGTTCAACCTCTGCTAAATGATTAGCAGGGGCATACCAGTCGGCGATTTCCCAACTGGAACTCTCAATGAAATGAGCCCCCGCCAGCTTCAGCCGCTCATGCAGTACTGAGCGCTTGACGTTCCTCGCTGTTGTCATGCCTAAGTTGGGATAGTGGGGCTCGTACATCTTGCCCAACACCTCAACAAGTCGATCACCCAAATAGTGTTGATTCGCCTGGCAGCCGTGAAAGCGGTTAACGTTGATACCGGTCACGTCAACATCGGGCTGCCCGTTCACAATCCAGTGCGCCAAAATTCGGCCAATACCACCACCCGATAGAATGCCGAGAGAGTTCATACCGCAGGCTACAAAGTAATTGCGCAGTTCAGGGGCTTCACCGACTAGCGGTGCTAAATCGGGCGTGAAACTTTCCGGACCGCAGAAAAACTTACGGATGCCGAGGTTTTTTGCCTCGGGAACCCGCTCGTAGGCGCTTTCAAGAAACGGAATCATGCGCTCCCAATCGGGGTCAATCTCACCAAAAGAGAAATCGTCTGGAATACGATCCAAATTCCATGGTGCAGCCTCGGGCTCGAATAAACCGATCATCATTCCTCCCACTTCTTCTCGAAAGTAGGCGTATCGATCGGGGTCTTCTAGCACCGGCGTGGTCGGGGTCATACCGGGCATATCCTCGGTAATGAGGTAATAATGCTCCGCAGCCTGCAAGGGCAGGCTCACACCTGCCAATTCGCCAAACTGCCGTGCCCACATACCGGCGCAGTTAACAACAAATTGGGTTTCCACCGTGCCGTGATCCGTTACCACAGCCGTCACCTGGCCCTGCTGCTCGAGCACATCAGTAACGCGAACCCCTTCAACAAGGGTTCCACCCCGCTGCCTAAACCCCTTGGCCAGAGACATGGTGACATCTACCGGGTTAGCGCGACCGTCTTCTGCGGTATAGAACGCGCCTATCACGTCATCCCACTTCGCGTTAGGCCAATGACTGCGAGCCTCTTCAAGGCCAATTTCGTGACAATCAATGCCGAAATTGCGCATGAACGCCGCGGACCGGCGCATCTCCTCGAGGCGTTCGGTATCGCAAGCAATTTGGAGGTAGCCAATCGATTTAAAACCTGTGGCAAGCCCCGTCTCTTCCTCGAGTGTTGAATAGAGATTGCGGCTGTAGGTGAAAATATCCGCGCTGGTTTCATCGTCTAATAGACCCGATACGATAAGGCCCGCCGCATGCCAGGTTGTACCACTGGTCAGCTGTTCTTTTTCCAACAGCAGCACATCTGACCAGCCCAATTTAGTAAGATGATAAGCCACGCTGCAGCCGATAACCCCACCACCGACCACCACCACTTTTGCCTTTGCCGGTAATTTAATTGCCATGTTGTGTCCCGTAGTTATAGGGTTATAGAGACCTCACTCTCAGCGCAAGTACCCACTATTAGAGTGCGCGATTCGATATTGGCGGTCTTCGGATGAACCCCTTAGGCAAGCACCCGTCCGATGATCTCGAGCGCTTCCTTCACCTCGGCTTCGGTGTTGTAGTGTGCGAGGCCCAAACGCAAAACCCCCTCTACCGGATCAAGGCCCAGCGTTTTTGCCACCTCTACCGCATAATTATCGCCCCAGTGGCAGAACAAGCCCTCTGATGACAAAGCTTTGGCAATCGCGCTGGGGAGGTGTTTATCGTGAACAAAGGAAAAGGTAGCAACACGATGCTCCAGCGATTTCGCCCCCTGAAGGTGTAATCCGGGTATCGACAACAATCCCTCAAGCAACAGTGAGGATAAGTGATCTTCGTGCTCACCCATAGCGTTGTAGGCCGCTGAAAATAATTCCCGGCGACTTCCCGTCACACCAACCAGCCCAGCCAGCCATTGGAAATATTCAAGGGTTCCCATTAAACCCGCAATGAGCTCGAAGGCCGGTGTTCCAACACTAAAGCGATAGGGCAAATCTTCGCTGGCACAACGCAATTTATACGCATGGAGAGACTCCAACAAATCACGACGGCCGTAGACCACCCCCAAATGCGGCCCAAAATATTTGTAGGGTGAGCAGGCTAAGAAGTCGACACCCAAATCTTTGACATCAATCAATCGATGCGAGGCGAACTGCACAGCATCCACATAAACAAGAGCCCCTGCCTCCCGGGCAAGACTCGCCAGTGCTTTAACGTCGTTAACGCCACCGGTCATATTGCTGGCATAGTTCAGCGCGAGCAGCTTAGTGCGCTCATTGAGCAAAGGTTTAAGTGACTCTGGCTCAACACACCAGCTGTCTCGATCAAAATCTAGCCAACGCACCGTTAAATCCCGGTCTTGTGCCATTTGCAGCCAAGGGGAGACGTTACCTTCGTGCTCCATTCGGGAAATAATAATTTCATCACCGGGGGCAAAGCGATGGGCCAAACTACGGGACAGCTGGTAGGTCAGCGTCGTCATGTTTGCCCCAATAATAATTTCACCGGGGTCTGACGTGCCTAAAAAATCTGCAAGTGCTGCCGTTGTCTCGTCAAACATGGCATCAACTTCGACAGAGGTCGTATTAAAAACGCCGGTATTGCTGTTGTAGCGCTCAAAAAAGTCAGTGATTCGGCTTATAGTCTGTTGGGGCACTTGGGTACCCGCTGCGTTATCAAAGTAAATTCGCCGTCGGCCGCTCTCGGTGGCA
>QXYP01000067.1 GCA_009886815.1 Halieaceae bacterium | reverse complement strand
CAGCAAAGAGCTCTTCAACTTTTTGCATGGACAGGCGATCGCTACTGGAGCAAATTTTTTGATAGATCGGGCGGGCACTGGCCTCGCCGTAATAAGCAAACCACACCGCCATCTTTTGCCGTTGGGTGACGCCATGGCTCAGCTGGAAGTCCAGCAGGCTTTCGAGACTGCTGGCAAGGGTCTCCTCAGACCTTCCACTCTCGGGAGTCAGAATTGCCAGTAACCCATCGTTATATTCCCGGGTGACGTGGCGCAAGGTTTCAGCAAGCAGGTTCTCTTTGCTTTGGAAGTGCAAATTGGCAATGCCCAGGCTGAGCCCTGCTTCGCGGGTGACCAACTGCATGGTGGTGGCCGACAGCCCGTGTTGTGCAATGCAGCGAATGGTGGCGTCAATTAACTGCAGTCGTCGCTCTGACCGTGGACGCATCTGCCGACGCTTCTTTTCGATCTGTACAGGTGCTGTGGGCGGCGAAGTTGACGTCACTGGGAAACTATAGAGTGGCCTGATTCACTTTTACTCTAACAACATTGCACTAAATGGCAATCTATAAATGAACGTTCATTCATAGTGGACGGCAAAAGAGGAGCATGGCAGACTCCACCTAACAGACTGTAAGACGGAGAATGCCTTGAATAAGTACGACGCTATTGTTATTGGTGCCGGCCACAATGGCCTAACCAATGGCGCCTACCTCGCGAAAGCGGGACTCAAGGTTGCCGTGTTAGAGCGCAATCCCTACATTGGTGGCGCCACAGTGAGTCGTGAGCTGCACAAGGGTTGGTATTACTCCAACTGCTCTTATGTTGCCAGTTTGCTTCGACCCGAGATCACCCGTGATCTAGAGTTGCCGCGCCACGGATTGCAGGTTGTTCCTTTTGGGGGCGGCGCTACGTTTATGCAAAACGGCGATCACTTGGGCAGCTATAGCGATCATGATCGCCACTATCGGGAGATCGCACGTCACTCGAAACGTGATGCCAACGCCTACGATCGGTACGTGGCCGATACCAGTCGCCAAACTAAATTAATCCGGCCTTACCTATTAAAGACGGCCCCCGATCCCACGTCCCTCAAACTGAGGGATTTACGCGATCTGATTGAGTTCGCCAAATCCTTCACCTCAATGGGTGAGGAGGGCTTGCTGGACACCATTAAGTTCTGGACAGCAAGTGTTGGCGATTATCTTAACGAATACTTTGAGACCGATGTTTTAAAGGCCCACCTCGCCGGTAGCGGCATTATCGGTACGGCGTTGGGAGTGTACTCACCGGGTACGGCCTATGTACTGCTGCACCATTACATGGGCGATGTTGATGGCAACGTTGGCGCCTGGGGTTTTGCCCGGGGCGGTATGGGTGCTGTAGCCGATGCCTTGTCCAAGGCCTTTCTGTCTTACGGGGGCGAGATCATTTGTGACGCCAACGTCGATGAAATTATTGTGCGTGACGGTCAGGCCAAGGGCGTGGCCTTGAAGGACGGCACTGAATACTACGCCGATATTGTGGTTTCTAACCTCGACCCCAAGCGCACCTTCCTTGATATTACCAACCCCAAAGATCTGCCCGATGACGTTATTCAGAAGGCTCAAAACTTCAAGATTAGAGGCTCCTCGGGCAAGCTCAATATTGCCCTCGATGGACTGCCCATTTTTGACGGCCTCGATCCCCGCAGCAAGCTTATGGCGGGGGATCTGCACTTCAGTGACTCTCTCGAGCGCCAAGAGCGCGCCTACGACGACTGGAAAAACGGCACCTGGTCTAAGGACCCTTACTTGGACATGATGATTCCGTCGTTAACGGACCCCACAATGGCGCCCCCCGGGAAACACATGATGTCGGTCTTTGTGCAGTACGCACCACCCAAGGTTGAAGGGCGCGACTGGACTGACGAAGATAAAGACGGCTTCGAAAAATCGGTTATCGACCAAATCGCTAAGTACAGCCCCAACTTTAAAGATCTTATTCTTCACTGTGAGACGCGCACGCCACGGGAGATCGAGGCAGAGGTGGGCCTTACCGAAGGTAATATTTTCATGGGCGAGCTGACCTTCGATCAATTGCTATTCAACCGGCCCTTCCCAGGGTATGCCCAATACCGCGCTCCTATTAAGGGAATGTACATGTGCAGTTCCGGAACTCATCCGGGAGGCGGCGTGATGGCCGCGCCCGGCGCCAACGCGGCTAGGGAAATTCTCATGGACCTCAAACGACCCAACACTGTGCCCGGAGGTTACGCTGATGACTGATTACGATGCGATCATCATAGGTGCTGGCCACAACGGGTTGATCTGTGGGTCTTATTTGGCCAAGGCTGGCCAGCGCGTTCTTATTTTAGACGCCCGGGATCAGGCCGGCGGCTGCGCGAGCACCCGAGAAGTGGCACCCGGTTTTCGAATGTCTGATTGTGCCCAGTGGCTCTACCAGTTTGACGATGCCATTGTTCGGGATCTGGGGCTTGAAGCGGCAGGTCTGAAAGTGGGCGCCCGTAAGCGCACGGTTGCCCTGCAAGCCGATGGCGACCATTTGAGTATCGATGGTGACTTTCTGCGCGGTGCAGGTATTGGCACCAAGGACCAGGCCGCTTTTCAGGCATTCCGTGAGCAAATGGATGTTTTTGGCAAGCTAATGCTAAAACTCTATCGCGGCCGAGCGCCCAAGCTGGTCGATGCCAACTGGCCCGACCGTCTGACCCTCATGAAGCTGGGCCTGGGTCTTAAGCTCATGGGCAAGACCAACATGCAGGACCTCATGCGCATTGTGTTGATCAATATCTACGATGTAATGAATGAAAATTTCGATCATGAAGGCCTCAAGGCGGCGCTGGCTTTAGATGCGATTACCGGCACCAACATGGGGCCACGTTCGCCCAACACCGTTTACACCTACTTGCATCGAGCCCTGGGCAACCAGCTCCAGTCCAAGGGGGTTGTACAGGTTATGGGGGGAATGGGTGCGCTGGGTGATGTGCTCCAGAAGGTGGCTGAGACCCACGGCGCGACTGTTCGCTTGGGCAGCCCCGTACAGGCGATTGTTAAAGAGGAAGACCGTGTTTGTGGCGTGACCTTGGCTGACGGTACAACACTGCGCGCCAAGGCAGTGATCTCCAGTGCCGATCCGACGACCACGTTCCGAGACTTGCTGGGTTACCAGCACCTTGAAACGGGCACGGCGCGGCGCGCGGCTCAATACCGCACTCGCAGTGGCACAGCCAAGCTGCATCTGGCGTTATCGGAGTTGCCGGCGTTTTCGGGGCTT
>QXYP01000066.1 GCA_009886815.1 Halieaceae bacterium | reverse complement strand
CAATCACGATGACTTTGGCGGTCACGCCAAGCGCAATGAATTCCACCAAGATGGGCGAATGATGCTTAGCCTCGGTGGTGCGCAAAATATAGAAGCACTCAGCGGTTACAGCGATGCCGCACGCGAGCTGATGGCAGACATGGGCATTGATGACAATTTCATCGAGTTCATGAACCAACAAACACCAGACGATGTGTTCCTCGCGGGCAAAATGGAGGCAGAAAATGGAATCGCCATGCCCGGAGCAAACGGCCATGTCACCGTTGGTGGAAACTGGCTAGCCGCTATGTTTGGTGGCAAGGACTACGAGAAATCTGTGCGCGCCTTGCCCCTGCCCACAGCAGAGCAAGACAAGCTGATCGACTTATTCGCCGGGCACCAAGACTTTCTGGACGACTTCTCCCTCAGCGAGAAATGGGAATACATTAATAGCACCAGTTACAATCGCTACTTGGTGGATAAGGTCGGCCTGGCCGAGTCTACCCTGCCGATTCTAAATGCCATCGTTATCAACCTCGCCGGCGTCTCGGGATGGAACCTAACGGTACTCGAGGGTATTACCTCGGGCTGCGCGGGCATCAAGTCAATGGGCTGGGTGGGCAAGGCCACGGCCAAGTTGGCGGAGCTCGCGCTAGATAGCCTACTCAGTGTCACAATGTTTCCCGACGGCAATGCGTCTGTCGCGCGCTTACTGGTACAAAAGCTGATTCCCGCCGTGGCCCCGGGTATGCAGGGCACGCAAGATGTGGCGATTGCGCGCTTTGATTACAGCGCTCTAGACCAAGAAAACCATGCCACAAGGCTGCGCCTCAATAGCACGGCGGTCGGGGTACGCGAAAACAATAACAATCAAGTTGAGGTGGATTACGTACAGCAGGGCAAGGCCCAGCGAGTTACCGCTGACCACTGCGTGTTGGCCTGCTACAACGCCCTCATACCCCACTTGTGCCCGGAAATGCCAAAAGCCCAAAAAGAGGGACTGAGCTACGGGGTCAAAACCCCCTTCGTCTATGCCAATGTGCAACTGAAGAATGGTCAAGCCTACTCCAAACTGGGCGCCACCTTGTTTCAGTGCCCCTATGACCCTTTTCAGTGGGTGAGCACCTCACCTGCCGTCGCGGTGGGCGGCTATGAGCCCCCCCGCGGGCCAGACGACCCCATGGTCGTGTTCATGATGCGTTCGCCCATGACCGGACCTGAACAACCTGCATCGTGTCGCGATCAACTGCGCATGGCGCGTCACACCATCTATAGCACCCCCTTTGACGACTACGAGCAGCAAATACGCCAACAATTGCAATCGCTGCTAGGACAACACGGCTTCAACCATGAGACCGATATTCAGGCGATTACGGTCAATCGAATCCCACACGGGTATGCTTACGCGTACTTGAGTCTGTATGACCCCAAATGGGAGGAAGGCCAGGCACCCCATGAGATTGGGCGTGCCCAGTTTGGTCGCATTTCTATTGCCAACACCGACTCCGAGGCAACTGCGCTGATGAACCTGGCCTTCGATGCTGCCTGGCGAGCGGTTGAGGAGCAGACTGCTTGAATCAGCGGTCTTGCCGGTACAAAAACGGCGGGTTTAAATTGCTATCCAAGGCGCTGAGGAGCGAGCTCATGGGAGTGAACACGGACAAGAGGGTTTTCACGGGGCTACTGTTAACGGTATTGCTCCTCGGTCAATCGATTTCGGTTGCCGCGGACAGTGGTCGACCCGAAAAACTGACCCTTGAATCCTTTCAATTCGGGCCTGTTAACCGCTGGGCCTTCAGCCACATGCGCGAAGTGATTCCTACGGTGAATATTCCTCGTGATCCTACTCAATTTCTTGTACTTAAAAACAGCGAAAATCTCGCAACGGATTTTTCCGTGAAATTTCAGGGGCGGCAACAGTCGATCGATAACATCGCCGAGCAACAGTACATCGATGGCCTACTGATTCTCAAAGACGGCGACATTGTGTTCGAGCAGTACTACGGCAGCCTCAAGCCCGAACTGCCACACTTAATGAATTCTGTGTCTAAATCTGTTGTCGCACTCGTCGCAGGAAAATTGGCAGCTGAAGGGGTCATCGACCTCAGTAAGCCGGTATCTCATTATGTGCCTGCCCTCGCCGAAAGCGGCTATGCCCCCGACTCGCTGCAAACTGTACTCGACATGCGCGACGGGTCTGACTACAGCGAAGATTATCCGGATTTCACCACAACGTTCCGACTTCAAGACTGCGCTATCGGCTGGACAGATGCGGACTACTGCCCAAAAGACGGACCCACAAGCCTTTATGAATTTCTTCCAACCGTTGGGCGGGATGCGTCAAAGCTGGGAAAGTTCAGCTACCGGTCGGGCTCAACGAACGTCATTGGCTGGGTGCTTGAAGCGGCAACAGGGCAGCCGTTGGCTGAGCTCATCTCTGAGCATATCTGGCAGCCCATGGGGGCAGAATTCGATGCCAACATTACGGTGGACAAAGGGGGCTTTGTATTAGCCGATCATGGTATGAGCTCGACGCTGCGTGATCTCACTCGTTTGGGGCTCCTGGTTTTGAACGACGGTAAGGCACTGGGTAAAGAAGTCGTTCCTGAACCCTTTATTCAGGACATATTGGCACAGGAAGGCGATCCCAACTGGCCCTACCCTGCGCCCGAGGGCTACACGCCATCCTACCGTTCATTTTGGTGGGGAGAAGGAAATTCAGGCGGGGACGTCAGTGGCTATGGCATTCACGGCCAGTTTGTACGGGTGGTGCCCGAGGCCGATCTTGTGATTACCCTATATTCGACCTGGCCTAGGGCCGACGGCAATGGAGAATCCCACGGTTGGGGTGCTACGGCTGAGCTCATGGAAGCAATGATTGCCAAATTTCGCTAATCCGCGCTTCGGGCTCCCCTTGATGCCCGCATAGCGCTAAAGCGAAGCACTAGTGTGCATGGCAGCCTCTCTTAGAGCTTTACATCCTTGCAGGGAGCGCAAAACAAAAAAGGCCCATGCCCGTGCCGGTGGGAGGCGCGACAGCATGCCGCGAAAGAGGTCGAACAGGTTACTCAGGGTTCGTAGGCTCAGCGTAAACTCACAGCAGTGGCGC
>QXYP01000065.1:19818-34804 GCA_009886815.1 Halieaceae bacterium | reverse complement strand
ATTATTACGTTATTACCCGGTTTGATTACTAAGGATGCCGGCGTCCTTATGCTCTTTAGTTCTCGACGCCAGATGGAGGCGGTGGTCACTGGCGTGTCGGGAACCCTTGATCATGAAATTTTAGTTCAGGATAGTTTGAGCAAGTCGAGGCTACTTGAGCGGCACCGGGAAAATATTGATGAGGGGCGTCGCAGTCTCATCATGGGGCTCGCCAGCTTTGCCGAGGGCATCGATTTACCCGGGGCTTATTGTGACCACGTAGTGATTGCTAAACTGCCGTTTTCTGTCCCTGATAATCCTCGGGAAGCGGCCCATGCGGAGCTGCTGGAGGCGCTAGGGCGTAATGCTTTTATGGAAATCAGTGTTCCTGACGCGGCTCTCCGCTTGGTGCAGGCCAGTGGTCGTTTATTGCGAACCGAGGAAGATTGTGGGCGCATTACGTTGCTGGACCGCCGTTTATTAACCCGCCGCTATGGTCGAGCCATTCTCGATTCTCTACCGCGCTACCGCTTTGACTTACCAACAACAGGTTAACTACAAAGTTTCGGTCAGCATGCAGTTTCATCGGGTAGAAGGTCATGGTGGTTCGGTGTTTTAGGGACAGCATAAAACCGGGAGGGTTAAATTTTATTCTAGGTTAAACAGATTTGATCTTGGATATAACGCCCACCTGCGTCTTACTCCTGCGTCGCCACCAAAAGGTTAGTGGCATAAAAAAACCCCCTGAGTCATGTTCGAGGGGGTTTTTCTAGTCTTAGCTCTCGCTGGGCGAGCGCTATCTGGACTCTTAATCCCAGGTGAGTGCTCCGCCTGTCTGATACTCAATGACCCGCGTTTCAAAGAAGTTCTTTTCTTTGCGCAGATCCATAATTTCTGACATCCAAGGGAAGGGATTTTGTGCGCCAGGAAACTGCTCTGGCAAGCCCACCTGATTCAGGCGGCGATTACAGATGAACTGTAAATACTCTTCCATCATCGCGGCATTCATACCCAACACGCCTCTGGGCATGGTGTCTCTTGCGTAGGCGATTTCGAGTTCGGTTCCCTCTAAAATCATCTGGATAACTTCCTGCTGGAACTCGGGTGTCCAAAGCAGCGGGTTTTCCAGCTTGATTTGATTAATGACGTCAATACCAAAGTTCAAGTGCATCGACTCATCGCGCAGGATGTACTGAAACTGTTCGGCAACGCCCGTCATTTTGTTGCGACGGCCCATAGACAGAATTTGCGTAAAGCCACAGTAGAAGAAAATACCTTCAGTGACACAGTAGAACCCGATGAGGTTACGTAACAGCTCCTGATCGGTCTCTAAGGTGCCGGTTCGGAAATTAGGGTCCGACAGACTGTGTGTTTTGCCTAAGCTCCAGGTGGCTTTTGCGGCAACAGAGGGCACCTCCCGGTACATATTGAAGACTTCGCCTTCGTCCATGCCCAGTGACTCAATGCAATACTGATAGGCGTGAGTATGAATAGCCTCTTCAAAGGCCTGACGCAGCAAGTACTGACGGCATTCTGGGTTTGTGATGAGCCTGTAAATCGCCAGCACGAGGTTGTTGGCTACCAGCGAGTCTGCGGTCGAAAAATACCCCAGAGAACGCATAATAATGCGACGTTCATCGTCAGATAGCCCATCGGGATCTTTCCAAGTCGCTACATCGGCGGTCATATTGATTTCTTGAGGCATCCAGTGGTTCGCACAGCCATCAATATACTTTTGCCATGCCCAGTCATATTTGAAGGGCACTAGTTGATTGAGGTCAGCTCGACAGTTGATCATCGCCTTTTCATCGACGCTGACCCGAGCCGCACCCATTTCCAATTCTTCGAGGCCGGGGGCCACGTCGATTTGGTCTATTGAGCCTTTGGCTTTATTGACGTTTTCGGCCAGAATTGCGGCCGCTTCGGCGTCTGCAGCAACCCCTTGACTGAAGCTGGCCGTGACCGGCTCCGGTGCTTCAGGGATTGGTTCTGCCATAACCTCTGGCACCACCACGGGTGCGTTTGGGGCTATGGCTTCGTCGGTATTATATTCTTCCCAGCTGAGCATCGTCTTGTCTCCTCAGTTCAACTTGGTTTGAGATTATTGACAGGCTTCACAATCTGGATCGTCCAGAGAGCAGGCCTGCGGTACAGGTGCGGGTTGTGGTGTTGTTTCTGCGGCACCCGAGGCCACAGCGTTAAGTTTTCCAGACTCTACCGTAGACTTTTCAGTACCTGTGGCAGCGAGGCTTCGGAGGTAGTAGGTGGTCTTAAGGCCACTGTACCAAGCCATCCTGTAGGTCACGTCGAGCTTTTTACCGCTGGCATTATTAATGTAAAGGTTCAGAGATTGCGCTTGATCAATCCACTTTTGACGACGGCTTGCACTGTCCACTAGCCATCGTGGCTCGACTTCAAAAGCCGTCGAGTATTTGGCTTTCAGGTCATCGGGTATGCGGTCGATGGCCTGCACTGAGCCGTCAAAATATTTGAGATCATTGACCATCACCTTGTCCCACAAGTCGCGCGCTTTGAGGTCTCTGACTAGGTAGGGGTTTACAACGGTGAACTCGCCCGACAGATTAGATTTAACGTATAAATTCTGATACGTAGGCTCAATGGACTGAGAAACACCGGTAATGTTGGCGATCGTGGCTGTCGGGGCTATGGCCATGCAGTTTGAGTTGCGCATACCGTGCTTGGCTACTCGCTCTTTGAGTTCTGGCCAATCAAATGTCATGTCGCGGTTCACTTCTATATAGTTGGCACCGCGTTGCTCTACCAGAATTTCCAAAGAGTCGAGGGGGAAAATGCCCTGACTCCATAGTGAGCCTTCATAACTTGAATACGCGCCCCGTTCTGCTGCCAACTCGCTAGATGCCTCGATTGCAAAATAGCTGACGGCCTCCATGGATTGATCGGCAAAGCTGACAGCACCGTCTGAGGCGTAGGACACATCGATTTTATACAGTGCATCCTGGAAGCCCATAACACCCAGTCCAATGGGGCGATGCCGCATATTGGACTGCTCTGCTTGTGGTACAGAGTAGTAGTTGATGTCAATTACGTTGTCGAGCATGCGTATTGCGGTGCGCACGGTGGCACGCAGTTTCTTTAAGTTCAATTCTCCGTCTTCTATGTGCTGGGGTAAGTTAACGGAGCCTAAATTACAGACTGCGATTTCGTCCGCACTGGTATTCAGTGTGATCTCGGTGCACAAATTAGAAGAATGCACCACACCTACGTGCTGCTGCGGTGAACGCAAGTTACAGGGGTCTTTGAACGTCATCCAGGGATGACCGGTTTCGAAGATCATGCCCAGCATTTTTCGCCAAACAGCTTGGGCCTTCAGAGTTTTGTGGACGCGAATTTCACCAGACGCTGCCATGGCTTCGTACTGCGCGTAGCGATCTTCGAAGGCTCGGCCATACAAATCGTGCAGATCAGGTACGTCGTTAGGCGAAAACAGTGTCCAGTCACCATCTTCGAAGACGCGCTTCATAAATAGATCCGGGATCCAGTTGGCTGTATTCATATCGTGGGTACGGCGTCGGTCGTCCCCGGTGTTCTTACGAAGCTCTAAAAACTCCTCGATATCGAGGTGCCAAGTTTCGAGGTAGGCACAAACAGCGCCTTTGCGCTTGCCCCCTTGATTGACCGCGACAGCGGTGTCATTGACGACCTTCAGAAACGGTACGATGCCCTGACTTTTTCCGTTAGTACCCTTGATGTAGGAGCCCAAAGCTCTAACGGGCGTCCAGTCATTACCCAGCCCACCCGCAAACTTAGACAGCATAGCGTTATCTTGGATAGCGCCGTATATACCGAATAAATCATCGGGGACTGTGGTGAGATAGCAAGATGACAGTTGCGAACGTAAGGTTCCTGAGTTGAACAGCGTGGGTGTAGAGCTCATATAATCGAACGACGACAAAAGCTGATAAAACTCGATCGCTCTCGCGTTCGGGTCGTCTTCACGGATTGATAGCCCCATGGCTACCCGCATGAAAAAGACCTGAGGCAATTCGATACGGACTTCATCAGCGTGTATGAAATAGCGGTCGTAGAGTGTTTGCAGTCCCAGGTAGCTAAATTGCAGATCGCGTTCTGGCAACAACGCCTGCCCCAGGGCTGCGATGTCGAATTCTAGGAGCTCTGGGGACAATAGCTCCAGGGCCACGCCTTGATTAATGAAGGCGCTTAAAGCTTCGCTGTAAAGCTGCTCCATGTCCTGTTGCGTTGCGCTTCTTGCCACGCCCAGATAACCGAGAGATTCTGCCCGTAAATTATCAAGCAGCAAGCGTGCTGCGACGTAGCTGTAGTTGGGATCCTGTTCAATCATGGTTCGGGCTGTTATGACCAGAGAGGTGCTGACCTCTTCTGCCGTCACGCCATCGTATAAATTGCGCAGGGCTTCATCGATGATGGCCGATTCGCTGACGTCGACCAAATCGGCGCAGGCCTCGGACACAATGGTACGCACCCGCTCTATGTTTAGGGGTTCGCGGCGGCCATCGGGCGTCACGACGTTAATACCGCTCGCTGCAGCCTGAGATTCTGGTGATAGCGCGGCTTTAGCGGCCCGATCCCGGCTTCGCTCTTCGCGGTATATCACATAATCTCTGGCGATCCTGTGCTCTCCAGCTCGCATCAAAGCCAGCTCCACCTGATCCTGTATGTCTTCTATATGTATCGTGCCGCCCGATGGCATACGGCGCTTGAAGGTCGCTATAACCTGTTCTGTCAGCTTTGCTACGGTCTCGTGAATACGGCTGCTAGCGGCTGCAGTACCGCCTTCGACAGCTAAAAATGCTTTGGTAATTGCGACCGAGATTTTACTGTCTTCAAAGCTCGTTACGGTGCCATTACGTTTGATCACCCTGAGCTGACCCGGTGCAGTGGCCTGAAGCCGCCCTGACGCCGCGTTCTCTGTTCCGGTTACTGGGGCTGTGCCGCCAGCCTGACTTGAGGTTCCGGTTTCTGTGCCTGTCTGCATCTTATTTTGGCCTCGTCAATATATAAAAAATGGCGCAGGGGCCTAGTCGTCCCTCGCGTCAATTGTGCTTTTTTTCGTCAATTCACGGCCAACGCCTCTGCGCCCCCATACCCAACATATAGGGGTGGCGTGATCTGACTACCCCAAGATAGGTGGGTATGGACACTAATGCAATAGAGAAAAAGGCTGGAACACCTGTGTACAACCTGTGCACATAGACTAACGTTAGCGCTTACTAACAGCGACAGCGCTGTAAACGTTAGCGGCTCCTGACATTGAGGGGGTGTGGATAGGTTGGGCAGGTTTTGTTGATATTTTTGGGACAAAACCTTGGTCAGCCCATAGGGATGACTGACCCAAGGTGCGCCCTGATACAAACCCGGCTAAAACGACGGGGTTTCAACCCAATAAAAACTCGATCAGAGCTTTCTGGGCGTGAAGTCGATTTTCGGCCTCATCCCATATGATGGTATCGCTGGCCGCCATCAGCTCTGCAGAAATCTCTTCGTCTCGGTGGGCGGGTAAGCAGTGCATGTACAGCGCATCGGGTGCCGCCTGCGCCAGCAAAGCACGGTTGAGCTGATACGGCGCCATTGCAGCACTGCGCGCTTGTTGCTCGGCCTCTTGCCCCATGGACGCCCACACATCGGTAACCAGCAAATCGGCACCCTGAACCGCCGCGATGGGGTCATGCACGATATGTACGCGGTCACTATTCTCTGACACCAGTTGGGAGGCGGGCTGATAGCCTTCAGGACAGGCCACAACCAACTCAAAGTCCAGTAATCGCGCGGCATTAATGTAGGAGTGGCACATATTATTGCCATCCCCTAGCCAGCACACCCTGCGGCCTTTAATGTCACCGCGGTGTTCAAACCAGGTTTGCATGTCAGCCAACAGCTGACAGGGGTGGTAGTCATCGGTCAATCCGTTAATTACCGGCACGGATGCCGCCTCCGCGAAGCGTTCTACGCTATTGTGATCATGGGTGCGAATCATCACCAGATCGACCATTGATGACAGGACTCTCGCGGTATCTTCAACCGGTTCTCCACGCCCCAACTGCGTGTCAGCGGAGGAGAGAAAGAGAGCGCTGCCACCGAGTTGGCGCATACCGACTTCAAAGGATACCCGGGTCCGTGTGGACGCTTTGGCAAACAACATCGCCAAAACCTTGCCCGGGTAGCGCGGGTGGGGAATGCCCTCACGTTGCAGCGCTTTCAATGCTTGGGCTCGACTAATAATGCCTCTGAGTTCGTCGGACGTAAGATCACTCAGCGTCAGAAAATGTTTGGGTGTGCTCATGCCGCAATCTCCGGCGCTTGATTAATAATTTCAGCCACAGTGTGGCCGAGCTGACTGGCCTCTTCATCGGTCATAACCAGAGGTGGCAGTAATCGTATGGTATTCCCTGCGGTCACATTGATAACAACGCCCTGCTCCAGAGCGGCAGTGACCAAACCTGTTGCAGGAACGGTGACCTCAATCCCCAGCATGAGCCCTAACCCGCGGACTTCAGTAACCAGCGCGGGGTTTGCGAGATGGTTGTTAAAAGCATGAAGAATGCGCTCTCGAATTATGTCGGCTCTCCCGAGTAAATGGGGGTCTGCGAGCGTATTGACTACCGCACTGGCAGCGGCACAAGCCAGGGGGCTACCGCCGTATGTCGTACCGTGATCGCCTGCTCTGAGCGCGATAGAGGCCTCGCCTTTGGCGAGACACGCACCAATGGGGTAGCCGTTACCCAGGCCTTTTGCCGTCACCAGCACATCAGGTGTCACGCCAAGGCGCTGAAAAGCATAGAGTGCGCCACAGCGACCATTGCCGGTTTGAACTTCATCAAACATTAACAGCCAGTTCTGTTGGTCGCACAATGATCTCAGCGCTAACAGGTACTCCCGAGACAGTGGCCGGACACCGCCCTCACCCTGCACAGGCTCTACCAGCACAGCCACGATATCAGAGTGTGCTGTGACGGATTTGAGACCCGCCATATCCTCAGGCGTAATGCGTGTGAACCCCGGGACCATCGGTTCAAAAGGCTGGCGCATGGGCTCTCCAGCGGTTGCCGCTAAAGCGCCCAACGTACGGCCATGAAAAGCGCCATCTAAAACGATAATGGTCGGTGTTTTAATGCCGCGGTCGTGGCCATAGCGACGCGCCAACTTGATGGCCACTTCATTGGCCTCTGCGCCGGAATTGCAGAAAAAAGCCGTGTCCATATTCGTGGCTGCAACCAGTTCAGCGCCCAACTGCTCCTGGCCTGGAATGCGAAATAGGTTCGAGGTATGAACGAGCTCCCGGGCTTGCTCTTCGATCGCTTGGGTCACCCTAGGATGACAATGGCCTAAATTGGTCACCGCAATCCCCGACAGCCCGTCGAGATAAGGTCGACCTTGGGCATCCCAAAGGGTGGCACCCCGCCCTCGAACGAAGGCGACGGGTAACTGTTTGTAGGTGCGCATAATGGCTGACATAGCTCAAAGTCCGGCCAGTTAAGTGAGCGCGCAAGTCTACCGTTTGCGGAGGAGGGTTGAAACATGCCGCGATCAGGTATGTATCCGGGCCTTCTGGGCGTTATACTGGGCGCTCGTTACGTGGTCGGGCGCAGCAGCCCCTTTACTGCACTTTGGAGAGCAGCATGGATATTATGGAAACAATTAAAGAGCAGGTCACCAGTAATCGCGTGCTTCTTTATATGAAGGGTTCACCTAATCAACCGCAATGTGGTTTTTCTGCCCGCGCCGTGCAGGCCCTAGCCAGTGTTGGCGAGCGCTTTGCTTATGTAGATATCCTGTCTAATCCGGAAATTCGCGCCAATCTGCCCATTTATGCCAATTGGCCGACTTTCCCACAGTTGTGGGTAGACGGTGAGTTAATTGGTGGCTGCGACATTATTGCCGAAATGGAAACCTCCGGCGAATTGGCCGAGGCGATTAAAGCCGGTGCCGGTGATTCGGCGTAAAAGCCCGCGGCGGCTGGCGCATTTCCCTTCAAAATAGAAAGGCCCCCAAGACGTGGTTCGTTGCCGTTGTCTTCAGCTGGGGCCTACTGACTCCTCAGGCGCTGCTTGGCAGCGCGGCGGAGGCTTTTTCTCTAGTCATTAACAACGGTCGCGTGATAAACCCTGAGACCGGGCTAGACGCCATTCGACATGTTGGTATCCGACAGGGGCGGGTGGCAGTGATAAGTCCATCTCCCCTCGACGGCGCGCAGACGATTGACGCGACGGGTTTGGTGGTGGCGCCTGGCTTTATAGACATCCACAGTCACACCCTGACGCCTCTGGGCCAGCAGAGAAATGTGCTCGACGGCGTGACGACACAGCTCGAAATGGAAGCCGGCGCGCTGCCCTCTAAGGCTGCAGGCGATGCAGTCGCAGACCGCCCCATTATTAATTACGGGGCATCGGTGGGGCATTTTGCAGCACGAATTCAGGTCATCGAAGGTCGCGACTTGCCCTATTTTTTTTACCGGGGTGAGCAGGGGAGCATGGCCTCTCCGGCTTTTACAGAATTAGCGACGGCGACGCAGATTGGTGCGATTCGCCGCAAGCTTGAAGAGGGCCTTGATGCCGGCGGTCTGGGCATTGGATTGTTGCTCGACTACATGCGTGATGCCGTGAGCCAAGACGAGTTGGCTATGATTTTCAGTGTGGCAGGGGGCCGCAAAGTGCCTGTTTTTGTGCACGTGCGGCGCAATCTCCCCGGAGATTCTAGCGGGCTCGATGAAGTTCTGGGTCTGGCTGAGCAATACGATGCGCCGGTATTTATTTGCCACATCACACACAACGCCATGAACGGTATTGAGACCTGGCTGGAAAAAATTGATGCTGCCCGAGCCCGAGGGGTGACTGTTACGACGGAAACCCTGAGTTATTTGGCGGGGGGGACCAGTATCTCCGCGGACGTTTTTCGCAAGCGTGATTGGCGGTCTATTTTCGCGATCGATTATGGCGATGTGCAGTGGGTGGCTACGGGTGAATGGCTCACCGAGAAAACCTGGGAACACTATGCTCGAGTCGAACCCACAGGCATGGTTAACCATCATTATGTGCAGGAAGCCTGGTTGCATTCAGCACTGCGTTGGCCCGATATGATGGTGTCGACCGATGCCTTACCCGCGTTTGATCCTAGGCAAATGACTAACCCTAATATTTCGGGAAGTTTTTCTCGTCTGCTGGGGCGCTATGTTAGAGAGCAGGGCATATTGGAGTTAAGCGATGCCCTGTCTCGGATTAGCTTGAAACCCGCGCAATGGCTAGAGACCTTTGCGCCGCGATTTAGCCGCAAGGGGCGCATTGAGGTCGGAGCAGATGCAGACCTAGTGCTATTCGACCCTAAGGTGGTGGCCGCTGGTGCCGATTACGGATCACCCTGGGAGTCGCCTATGGGCATCAATTGGGTCATCGTTGGGGGAGTGATTACAGTACAAGGTGGCGCTGTGGTGCCATCGGCGGCCGCGGGGCGTTATCTCGATACCACCCCGCTTGCCGAATGAACTTGTGTTAGCTCTCCGACGGTTTTACCGTGCGCATCGCTGTTTGCAAGTAGTTTTGCTCGCCCACTCGATCCATTAAGGAGAGCTGGGTTTCTAGCCAGTCGATATGATCCTCTTCGGCGTCTAGGATGCTCTGTGCGAGGTCTCTCGACACGTAATCTCTGACCTCCTCGCAATGGGCCACTGTGGCCTTGAGGTCTTCGTGGGCGATATGCTCAAGTTTCAAATCGCACTCGAGCATTTCTCGGGGATTTTCGCCAATCATCAGCCTGCCTAGGTCTTGCAGATTGGGGAGACCTTCGAGAAACAGGATGCGCTCGACGAGGGCGTCTGCATGCTTCATTTCATCAATAGACTCGTGGTACTCGTGTTCCGCGAGTTCACTGAGGCCCCAATCTTTATACATTTTGCTGTGCAAAAAATATTGATTGATCGCAACGAGCTCGTTGTAGAGAATTTTGTTGAGATGCTCGATAACTTTTGCGTCGCCTTTCATGGTGCGTTCCTCTATTTAGTGATGGCAGCACTATAACGCAATGATGGCCGTTGAACCACAAAAATATGGACTTAAGCTATTGTTTTAAATGACTTTTTTAATGCTAATCATTCTGATTAGCAGCATCGTTAGCGTCAGGCTAGGGCGGCCATAGAGGGGCTTGGAGAGGCGTTGTAAAAGTACCGAGGGTCGGGTTGTGAAAATTCGCTCACAATGGCCCGTGCCAGCTGTTCACAAGAGCCGCACTGGCGCGCCACGCCCAGCCGATTTTGCACGTCAGCAAAGGAAACAGCCCCCGCCTCCATCTCTCGACGGATAGAGGTATCGGTGACGCCATTGCAAATGCAAATAAACATGGAGCCAGCATACGCAATTGCGAATCATTGTCAACCGCATTAGCAATTAGATTGTGGTCTGTGGGAGCGCGTCGCTAGGGCGTATACTGTAGGAGCGATTAATAAGGAATGACTGTGTCCATCGAAAACAGGGTAAAGGAGCTGGGTCGGCAGGCCCGAGAAGCCTCGCGCGTTGTCGCGGCAAGTACTGTAGCCACGCGCAATAAGGCACTGTTGGCCATTCGAGATGCGATTGCCGACAACCGCAACGATCTCTTGGCGGCCAACGCGCAGGATGTAGCGGCGGGCGCGGAGACCGGATTGGCGCCTGCGCTACTCGACCGACTTGAGCTCGATGCCGATAGAATTGCCAGTTTGATGGTAAGCCTCGAGCAGGTCGCCGGATTGCCCGATCCGGTTGGCGCTATTGACGGTGTCAGAACAATGGACTCGGGTATTCGAGTTGGCAAAATGCGTGTGCCACTCGGGGTCATTGGTATTGTGTATGAATCTAGACCCAACGTAACCGTGGAGGCTGCCAGTTTATGCTTAAAAGCGGGCAACGCTGCCATTTTACGGGGGGGATCGGAAGCGATTAACTCTAACTTGGCGTTAGGGCGCTACATTCAGGAAGGTTTGGCCGCAGTAGGTTTGCCCAGTGAGGCTATCCAGGTGGTAGCAACAACTGATCGCGCCGTGGTGGATGCGCTTATTCGGCTCTCCGATTACGTGGATATGGTGATACCCCGTGGTGGCAAAGGGTTAATAGAGCGAATCAGTGGCTCGGCGACGGTGCCTGTCCTGAAGCATCTCGATGGCATTTGCCATGTATACATCGATGCTGAGGCGTGTCCTGATCGGGCGCAAGCCATTACGATCAATGCGAAGACCCAGCGTTACGGCACCTGCAATACTTTGGAGACTTTGCTCGTTGACGAAGCTGCACTGGCTCTGCTGCCACCCATTGCTGAGGCCCTGGCCGCTGCTGGCGTCGAGCTGCGGGGGTGTCCCAAAGCCTGTGCTGTCAGCGCGGCAGTCGGCTCTGCGGCCACCGAAGAAGATTGGCAGACAGAATACCTCGCGCCCATATTAGCCATTAGGGTTGTTGCAGGCGTGGAGGGTGCTATGGCGCATATTGCGCAGTACAGTTCGGGTCACACGGAGAGTATTGTTACGGAAAACCACAGTACCGCGATGCGGTTTTTGCGCGAAGTTGACTCCAGCTCGGTCATGATTAATGCCTCGACACGTTTTGCCGACGGTTTTGAATACGGTTTGGGCGCTGAAATTGGCATCTCCACCGATAAGCTTCATGCACGCGGTCCGGTGGGTCTTGAGGGGCTCACTTCCAGCAAATACATTGTCTTTGGCGACGGACACATACGCCAGTGATCCACCCGCCTGTGGGTGTACTCGGTGGCACCTTCAATCCAGTGCATGCGGGCCATTTGCGCGGGGCGCTAGATTGCCGTGAAATGTTGGGTCTCACTTCGATTCGGCTCATGCCTGCTTTTTTGCCGCCCCTTAAGGAGACTCCGGGGGTCAGTGCTGCACACCGGGCGTGCATGCTCGACTTGGCCATTGAAGACATTGACGGGTTGACCGTTGACCGACGGGAGCTAGCACGTGAAGGCCTCTCCTTCACGGTGGATACTTTGAGAGAATTGCGCGAAGAGTTGGGGCCTGAGGCGGTGATCGTGTTTATTATGGGTGCTGATTCTTTGCAACGTTTAAATCGTTGGCACGATTGGAGGCTGTTGCTAAAGCTCACCAATATTGCGGTGCTGTCCCGGCCTTCAGCGGATTTGCAGCTGCCACCCGAGCTTCAGTGTTGGCTGGAAGAACATGAAGTTCCGCCCGCACAACTTTTAGGACAGGCCAAAGGTAGGGTGTCGCGATTGGTTCAGCCGGAACTGGACATTTCATCATCGTCTCTGCGGCTTGCGATTGAGGCAGGGAGAGACGTGAGATATCTCCTGCCCGACCGCGTATTGGAGTATATTAACGCTCACGGTTTATACCGTTGTGCTAAGTGATTTCTCAGGGGGTTTGAGTGACTGATTTAACCGCGTCGGAGCACGACGCGCTAACGGGGCTGGTACTTGATGCCCTTGATGATCTTAAGGCCGTCGATCCGGTCGTTATCGATGTCAAAGCGTTGAGTTCGGTGATGGACTTTCTGGTGATTGCCAGCGGAACGTCGACGCGTCACGTTAAGTCACTAGCAGACAATGTCATCATGCGGGCCAAAACTGAGGCCATGCGACCTATCGGTATAGAAGGTGAAACAGCCGGTGAGTGGGTGTTGGTCGATTTTGGCGACGTTGTGGTGCATGTAATGCAGCCGGCGACGCGCAGTTTCTATGATCTCGAGCGGTTATGGACCGCGCCACCTAGCGCTGAATAATGCGCATAAGAGTTCTGGCGGTGGGAACACGCATGCCAGGGTGGGTGTTGGCCGCTGTCGCTGAGTACAGTAAGCGATTGCCTAAAGACTTCCGCGTTGAGTGGGTTGAAATAACGCCCGCCAAGCGTCAGGGTGATAACAGCGACAAGTTTCGGGCTCAGGAAGCCATTGCCATAAAAAAGCAAATAAAGGATGACGAAACGTTGGTGGCATTGGATGTCCAAGGCAGTCTGATTCGAACGGAAGATATGGCCGAACGTTTTGCTGTTAGCAGGCAGGAGGGTGCGCCCATGGCTATTTTGATTGGTGGTCCCGACGGCATTGATGCGGATTTATTGCGTCGTGCAGACGCCCGGTGGTCCCTGGGACGAATTACGCTACCCCATCCGCTAGTGCGAGTTGTCTTGGCTGAACAGCTGTACCGCGCTTGGTCTATCAATGCCCGCCACCCCTACCATCGAGCCTAAATTTTAATGGCGCCACGCGATGCCATTCGGGATACAGGTCGTGAGGCCGCGATACATCGAGGCCGGGTGTTTACAGCGTCACTGATCGTGCTACTGGCGCTGCTGGCGCTCTTCTACCGTTATTACGGGCTTCAAATTGTAAACTACGAGCAGTTCCTAACGCAGTCAGAGAGGAATCGAGTCCGTCTAGAGGCCCTGCCTCCGACCAGAGGTCTTATTTTCGATCGAAATGGACAGCTGCTTGCCAGCAATGAGTCCAGTCAGTTATTGGCCGTTGTGGTGGAGCGCGCAGGCGACCTATCGGCGCTATTGGATCGCATCGAATCACTTATTGGTCTGGACCCCGAGGAGCGCACACGCTTTCAGGATCGGCGTCGGCGCAGTCGACCCTACGATGCGGTCCCCTTAAGGTTGCGATTGACCGATGCCGAGGCTGCCGTTATCGGTGTTAATCGCCATACGCTGCCCGGTGCGACGATCGAGGCGCAACAAACCCGTGCTTACCCTCACGGTGAATTACTCAGCCATGTTTTGGGCTATGTCGGCCGCATTAACACTCAGGAAGTCCGTCGGATTGAAGAAGACCGCTATCGCGGCACCTTCCATATTGGCAAGCTGGGTTTAGAAAAATACTACGAGGACGTTTTACTCGGTCAAGTTGGGAATCAAAACATTGAAGCCAATGCCCACGGTCGAGTTCTGCGGGTGCTTGATCAAGAGGTACCCCGCTCGGGCTTAGATTTGAATCTTCATCTCGATTTAGAGCTGCAGCGTGTTGCGTCTGCGGCACTGGGTGACCAGCGCGGTGCTGTTGTTGCGTTAGACCCTCGCAATGGTGGCGTCTTAGCGCTGGTATCAAAACCCGGTTTTGATGCCAATTTATTCGTTAACGGCATTAGCACGAAGGCTTACAGTGCACTGCGTGACTCCCCTGATACGCCATTGTTGAATAGGGCCATTCAGGGTCAGTATCCACCGGGTTCAACGGTGAAGCCTATGCTGGCCCTGACCGGCCTTGAGCTCGGCATCATTACGCCGGAAACGACGGTCAAAGACCCGGGTTGGTACCGGATTCCCGGTGACTCACGTCGCTACCGCGACTGGATTCTTCGTATTCGAGGTACGGGCCCTGCGCCCGAAGTTGATATGCGCATGGCCATTGCCGAATCTTGTGACGTTTATTATTACGACTTAGCAAGAAAGCTGGGCATCGATAGATTGTCTGAGGGTTTGGCGCCTTATGGGTTTGGTCAGGCGACAGGTATCGATATCACGAGTGAGCAGCGCGGTATTTTGCCTTCGAGAGCGTGGAAGCGAGCTAAGCTAGGTCAGCCTTGGTACCCCGGGGAGACTCTGAGTGTCGGTATCGGTCAGGGCTACATGTTGGCCACGCCTTTGCAATTGGCTCAAGCGGCGATGATCTTGGCTAATCGCGGCGTTGCCTATAAACCCGCACTGGTGAATCGAATCGGTGACGAGGAGCAGGCCTCAATGCCTCTTGAAGAAGTTCTTGCTAGCCCGGCACACTGGTCGGCAGTTATTGCGTCCATGATGGATGTCGTACACGACCCCGCCGGCACTGCTGCAGCCATTAGCACCGACCTTTCCTACACCATTGCCGGCAAGACAGGCACTTCTCAGGTGATTGGTATTGCGCAAGACGCGGTTTATGACGAAGAGAATATTAACGCTCGCCACCGCAATCATGGCTGGTTTATGGCATTTGCCCCAGTCGACAGGCCGCGTATTGCCATTGCAGTGTTGGCTGAAAACGGTGGCGGTAGCAGTGCCGCCTACCCTGTGGCT
>QXYP01000065.1:0-19808 GCA_009886815.1 Halieaceae bacterium | reverse complement strand
AAGTGATGGATGCTTGGCTGACGAGGGGGCTCGATGGCTGAATACGACCGGTACCTAGCCCAGGACAGTCGCGGTGATTTCAAGCGTCGCAATTCCATATTGGAAGCCCTGAATTTAGACGGCTGGCTGCTGCTATTGCTGGGTACGCTTATTAGCTTTGGTTTGTTTGTTTTGTTCAGTGCCTCAGACGGCAGTCAGGACGCGCTGGTGAGGCAACTGCGTAACTTTGGCATTGCGACGGCAGTCATGCTGGGTGCAAGCCAAATCCGGTTAACGACTTACTATCGGTGGGCGCCCTTATTTTATGTGGCGGCGTTACTGCTTCTGGTTGCAGTACCGCTGTTTGGTGTTGGAGCAAAAGGCGCGCAGCGGTGGCTTAGCCTGGGCGTGATTCGCTTTCAACCATCAGAGCTGATGAAGCTGGCGATGCCGCTCATGGTGGCTTCTTGGTTCAGTCGCTATGGCATACCACCTCGCCCTTGGCCATTGCTGGGTGCGCTGCTGATTATTGCTCTCCCTGCCGCTCTTATTGTTATACAGCCTGACTTAGGCACTTCGCTGCTGGTGGCGGCGAGTGGCCTTTTTGTGGTCTTTATGGCCGGCGTTAGCTGGTGGTATATCACGGGTGCCGTCGCGCTATTTTTAATGAGTGCGTGGCCTGCGTGGTTGTTTCTTTTAAAGGACTATCAGAAACAAAGAATTTTGACTTTACTGGACCCGGAGTCGGATAAGTTGGGAGCTGGATGGAATATTATTCAGTCAAAGACCGCCATTGGATCCGGTGGTTGGCCCGGTAAGGGCTGGCTGTCAGGCACTCAATCGCATCTGGATTTTTTGCCAGAGAGCCAAACCGATTTTATTATTGCTGTGTTAGCCGAAGAATTAGGCCTGCGGGGGGTTGTCTTACTCCTGGCCATCTACGCATTGATCATTATTCGGGGGTTCACCATAAGCGTTCAGGCTCAAACCGGTTTTGGGCGCTTACTTGCCTCATCAATCACACTGACGTTTTTTGTGTACGTTTTTGTCAATATGGGCATGGTCGCAGGTATCCTCCCCGTAGTGGGTGTGCCCTTACCCTTGGTCAGTGCGGGGGGCACTTCAATCGTGACGTTAATGCTGGGTTTTGGCGTGCTGATGGCTGTCAGTGCCGAGAAACGCGTCATTACCCAGTAAACTTTTAGTTCAGTCTTGGTAAAGGGAAGTTCAGTATGGCGTTGCCTGTGCACATAATTTTTTGGGTTGCATTTGGATTATTAATACCCGGGATGAGTCTAGGGGGTGAATATTCGGAGCGACCTGAACGCGAAAAGGTGATTGCCAATGCTGTAGAACAGGGGGTCGATCGAGAATGGGCGGCCGCGCTGTTGGACCAAGCCGAGCGTAAGCAGAGTATTTTGGATGCTATTTCTAGGCCTGCAGAAAAAACCAAGCCCTGGTATGACTACCGTAAGATATTTCTGACTGACAAGCGGGCTCAGGAGGGCGTTGTATTTTTACAACAGCATGCTGAGACGCTGGCAGAAGTGAGTGATAAAACAGGGGTCCCGGCATCAGTAATTACGGCCATTATTGGTGTTGAAACTTTTTACGGTCGCATCACCGGTAGCTACAGAGTCGTTGATGCTCTAGCAACACTGGCTTTTGATTACCCCAAACGTTCGCCGTTCTTCACCCGTGAGCTTGAAAACTTTCTCGTGTTGGCCTACGAAAGCGGTAAAGACCCGCTAACACTGAAGGGCTCTTATGCGGGAGCTATGGGGTATGGTCAATTTATGCCCTCGAGTTACCGCGCCTATGCTGTCGATCACGATGGCGATGGCCTCGTCGATATTTGGACCAATGCCGATGACGCTATCGCCAGCGTTGCCAATTACTTTTTGCGGCACGGCTGGCAGTCCGGAGCAGAGGTTATTGTCCCCGCCAACTATGACGGCGTTAGTTCAGAACTGTTTGAGGGTGGGCTTAAGCCCAAAATGACGGTTGGCGAGCTTGCCGAGCAGGGTTTCGCGCCTCGCAGCTCTACCGATGTGTCCCTCATGGCGACCCCTTTGCGCCTTGAGGGCGAAGAAGGTTATGAATATTGGCTATGTCTTGATAATTTTTATGTGATAACCCGCTACAACCACAGCGCCATGTATGCCTTAAGTGTTTGGCAGCTGAGCCAAGAGATCGAGAGCTTAGCGGCAGGTGACTAATTATTTTAGGGTTGGGTTTTTCATCGGCCTAGGTTTACTCGAGGGATGCGCACAGCCGGTTGAAATGGGAGACCGTGCGCCGCCGCCGATCTCTCCTGGCGCTGTGCCTGACGCCATTCCCTATGCAGCACCCATTACCCGTGCAGGGAATACCAGCCCCTATACCGTAAACGGCCAAACTTATACCGTCTTGAGCAGTGCCAAAAATTTCTCGGAAGAGGGCACTGCGTCATGGTACGGACTGAAATTTCATGGTCGTGCTACCGCTAATGGTGAACGCTTCAGTGCTTATGAACCGACGGCGGCCCATCGGTCTCTACCTATCCCCACGTTTGTGCGAGTCACCAACCTTGAGAATCAAGCCAGTATGGTGCTCAGGGTGAACGATAGGGGGCCGTTCCACCCGGATCGCATTATAGATCTCTCCTACGGTGCCGCAGTGCGACTGGGATTTGCCGATCAGGGAACCGCAAAAGTCCGAATTGAAGCTGTAGAGGTCATGGGAGTGTCAGACCTTCGTAGTCATGTGGCTGATGAATATAGAACCTTGCAACTCGGTGCCTTCATGAATAGCGCCACGGCCACCGCATTGGCGCAGGATGCCCAGCGCTTGATGGCGGTTCCTGCCGAGGTGTTGCCGGCCACCACCCCAAGCGGCGTGATTTTTCGCGTGCGCTTGGGGCCTTTTGATGATCAAGCGGCCTTGCGGGAAGCGCAAAGCCAGTTGCGCACTGCGGGTTTACCGCAAGGGCAGCCCATTCCTTAGTTGGACGAATTTTTTGATTTTCACCCCTAGTACTGCGTCACTGATACCATTGCGGTTCTTATTGTTGCTACGGTGCTACACGACGGCATGAAAACCCACGTTTTAGTTGTTCTATTTGCCCTGCTCTGCCACGCCTCTGCTAGGGCGGTTACTCTTGTTCCCGCGCCACCGGGGATCAATGCAGACGCCTATCTCCTTATGGACTTCGTGACGGGGGAAGTTCTGGTTGAGCACAATATCGATACCCGATTGCCACCGGCAAGTCTGACGAAGTTGATGACGTCGTACATCCTTGCTGAAGAGGTTGATGCCGGGCGACTGTCGCTTGATGACGAAGTGACGGTCAGCCGCAATGCCTGGTCGCAAAACCCGCAGTTTCGCGGGTCGTCTTTGATGTGGATTGAGCCGGGCAAGAAGGTCACTGTGGGTGAGCTTGAGCAAGGCATTGTTATTTCCTCGGGCAACGATGCGACAGTCGCCATTGCCGAGCACATTGCGGGTAGTGAAGAGGCCTTTGTTGCCTTGATGAACAGCTATGCTGAGGAGTTGGGGCTGACGGCAACCCATTTTGAAAATACTCACGGCCTGCCAAATTCAGATCACCTCACCACGGCGCGTGATCTTGGCGCCCTCGCGAGCGCGACTATTCGTGATCACCCAGATCGATATCGTGTGTATCGGCAGCAATCCTATACTTACAACGATATAACCCAGCACAATCGGAATCACCTGTTGCGGGAAGACCCTTCGGTTGATGGTCTGAAAACGGGCTATACCAGCGTTGCGGGCTACGGCCTTGTGGCTTCAGCAGAGCGCGAGGGGATGCGGCTTATTTCAGTGGTGCTAGGCAGTAACAGCACGCGCAGCCGCAAGGCAGAGACCCGCTCGCTGCTGAACTACGGTTTTCGTTTTTATGAAAACCTAGAGGTCCTCACCGCTTCGGCGTCACTGGGCAGTGCCCGTGTTTGGAAGGGTGAGACAGAAACTGTTGATGGAGGGCTGTTGGAGACCGTCAATGTTGTTGTGCCTCGAACTCAGGCCACCTCTGAAGTGGTAGCCACATTTGATGATCCGCTGCAGGCCCCGATCGCTAAAGGTGACGTGGTGGGACAGCTGCAGGTTTTTCTCGATGGCGAGCTGTTATTAGAGAGGCCGCTGCAAGCCTTGCAAACTGTTGAGCCCGCCGGATTTTTCAAACGCCTATGGGATGGTTTTATGCTGTGGCTCTCCCAAATTTTCAGTCCTTGAGATCTTGCTAGGGAATACCTATGGAACAGGACGCCCCGAAGATAGAATTTCCCTGCAGCTACCCCATCAAGGTTTTGGGTCGGGCAGGTCAGGATTTCGAGACCGTTATTAATGAGATTTTCGAGCAGCACGCGCCGGCTTTCGATCGAAATCTAACCCAGCGTCGCCCTTCCAAAGCCGGGACGTTTCTGTCTTTAACCCTGGTAATCGAGGCGACAGGCCCGGAACAACTTGAGGCGCTCCATAAGGATTTGATGGCTACGGGCCGCGTCTCTATGGTGATTTGAGCCGTGATTACGCGACGCCTTTTAGGGCTGGTTGATTACAACGAAACGTTTTCAGCCATGAAGACTTTTACTCAAAGCCGACAGGGGAATACCCCCGATGAGCTTTGGTTGCTTGAGCATCCCTCCGTATTTACCCAGGGTGTGGCAGGAAAGTCGTCGCACTTATTGGCCCCCGGAAATATCCCCGTTGTGAAAATTGATCGGGGGGGGCAGGTCACTTATCACGGGCCGGGTCAGTGGGTGGTGTACGTGTTGCTTGATATCCGACGGGGAAGTCTCACCGTAAGAGGTTTGGTGACGGCTATCGAGCGCGCTGTAATCTCCTTGCTGGCGCAATATGGTATTCGGGGGTTAGCCGATCCCAAGGCGCCGGGGGTTTACGTAGACGGGAAAAAAATTGCGGCACTGGGGCTCAAGGTGTCCCGGGGTTGCAGCTACCATGGTGTCGCGTTGAACGTCGATATGGATCTTGAGCCTTTTCGCCGAATAAACCCTTGTGGTCACGTGGGGCTTGAGGTGATTTCCATGGCGTCTTTGCTGGGCCACGAGGCCGTGGACAAAGAGGCTATTGGTCATGCGTTGCTCGATAGCCTGGAACATGAGTTTACCCGCCCCGTCAGCTGAGTTTGCTGGTTTTTCACGGAGATTATGGGTATTTCACCCCTTTGTCCTGTTTTCATCACCGTCGTCATGGCGGGTGCGCATTGGCACTGGCATAATCCCGCGCTTCAGGAGGAACCAACATGTCCGAAACCGCCGCAGATTTGAAACGCGATATTGAAGCTCGGCGTACCTTTGCCATTATCTCCCACCCAGATGCGGGTAAAACGACCATTACCGAAAAGCTGTTACTGCTGGGCAATGCCATTCAGGTAGCGGGCTCGGTCAAGGGCAAGCGGGGACCTCATGCCACATCTGATTGGATGAGCTTGGAACAGGAGCGCGGTATTTCGGTCACTTCCTCAGTGATGCAATTTCCCTATCGAGATCGGACGGTTAATCTTCTCGACACCCCGGGCCACGAAGACTTTTCCGAGGATACCTATAGAACGCTGACCGCGGTCGATTCAGCGCTGATGGTGATTGATGGCGCTAAAGGGGTCGAGGATCGCACCATTAAGCTTATGAATGTCTGTCGTTTAAGAGATACGCCCATCGTATCTTTTGTTAATAAGATGGATAGAGACATTCGTGACCCTATTGAGCTGCTGGATGAAATAGAAGCCGTGCTGGGTATTGCCGGAGCGCCTATAAACTGGCCCATCGGTATGGGGCGCCATTTTAAGGGTGTGTATGACTTGCACGCGGACGTGATTCATATTTTTGAGTCAGGTCACAACGCGCTGCTGCCCCCCGATACGAGAATCCAAGGACTTGATTCACCCGAGGCGAGAGCACTGCTCGATGATGAATACGAGTCAATTTGTGATGAAATTGAGCTTGTAAAAGGCGCGAGCCACCCCTTTGATCAGGATGCGTTTCTTCAGGGGCAGTTGACCCCTGTGTTTTTTGGGACCGCCTTGGGAAACTTTGGTGTCCGGGAGATGCTCGACAAGTTTGTAGAGTGGGCACCTAAGCCCTTACCCCGAGAAACCCTAACCCGCGTTGTTGATGCCCGTGAAGAACCTTTTTCCGGATTTGTCTTTAAAATTCAAGCCAATATGGACCCTAAGCATCGTGATCGAATTGCCTTCGTCCGGATTTGTTCTGGGCGCTACGCTAAAGGTATGAAAATGCGCCACGTTCGCGCAGCCAAAGACGTCAAAATTGCCGATGCAGTGACCTTTAAAGCGGGTGAGCGGGTTCTGGTCGATGACGCTGTGTCTGGCGACATTATTGGTCTTCATAACCATGGGACTATTCAAATAGGGGACACCTTTACCCTTGGAGAGGAGCTGCGCTACACGGGAATTCCCCACTTCGCCCCGGAGCTTTTCAGGCGTATTAGGCTCAAAGACCCCATGAAGCTTAAAGCCCTACAGAAAGGTCTTCAGCAACTTTCGGAGGAGGGCTCAACGCAGGTATTTTCTCCCCTCATGTCTACCGATCTGGTGGTCGGTGCTGTGGGCCAGTTGCAGTTTGACGTAGTGGCTTATCGTTTAAAGGACGAATATAAAGTTGAAGCGCTTTATGAGCCAATCAACGTGTATACCGCGCGCTGGATAGAAGCCGAAGACCCGCGGAAGCTAGAAGAGTTTCGCAAAAAGGCCGAGGATAACCTTTCCGAAGATGGCGGTGGTTACCTGACGTATCTGGCGCCGACCCGAGTCAACCTTGCACTGATGGAAGAGCGGTGGCCTGATATCCAGTTTCGGGAAACTCGAGAGCACTGATCAGCTGTTGGCCGTTTTTTGATCCTGGCGGTTGTGGTGCTTAGAGCTTTTCTGACCTGATTTATTGACGCCCGTCTAAATCAGGATCCAATGTATAACCCGCGTCTAGCTGTACTCCAAAGCTATTGAGCATCATCGAAACCTGCGTGTACTGGCCCACCGTCATGACGATATCCATTTGCTGTTTTTCGGAAAAATCTGACAGGGCGGCCCAACTACCGTCACTGATAAAGGCGTTGCTGGTGAGATCGTCCGTGGCATTGAGTAGTGCGCGATCCCGATCACTCCATTGGGGAGCCTCGGGGCCGATTTTGATGCGACTAATCTCTTCTTCGCTAAGCCCGCAGGCACGCCCTATGCGAGCGTGCTGGGCCCACTCATAGCCAGACTGCCAGTTGTACCCGGTGCGAAGAATAATGAGCTCTCGATCTCGCGGATTGAGATCGTTATTGGACGAGAGAATGTAGCCACCCCAAGCCATGAATCGGCGATAGGCTTTCAAGGACTTACCCAGTGTTTTAAAGACGTTTAAAACTGGCTGGTCTTTGAATTGTTCACCCAGCTGATGGCGAATTTCATCACCAATCATTTCATCGGCAAGGGGTTTGATTCGCGCTTCTTTTAATCGCACCGTCGTTTACCTGCGGCTTGCATTGGCTCTAAGGCGCCCATGCTGCATGGAAGGGCGCCAGGGGTAAAACCCTACAGCAACGCTTCAATATCGTTGGCAATGGCCGCGGGCTTGGTTTGAGAGCCATAGCGCTTAGCCACCTTACCGTCGGCATTAATAAGGAACTTTGTGAAATTCCATTTGATGCGCTCGGTGCCCATGATGCCTTTGGCTTGTCCCTTGAGCCAACTGTAAAGCGGATGTGTGTCTGCACCATTGACTTCAATTTTCGCAAAAATAGGGAAGGTTGAGCTGAATCGCGTCGTACAAAACTCCACGATCTCTTCTTCGCTACCCGGCTCCTGACCACCAAATTGATTGCAAGGGAATGCTAAAACATCAAACCCTTTGTCGTGATACTGGGCTTGTAGGGTTTCAAGCCCCTCATACTGTGGTGTGAAACCACATTTCGATGCGGTATTCACGATCAGTAAAACTCGACCTCGATAATCTTCTAGGTTGACCGTATCGCCATTCGCGGCGCTCGCTTGAAAGTCGTAAGCAGTCGTCATGGGGTTAATCTCTCAGCATTATTGAATGTTAAATTATAGGGTAATAGCGCTGTATGGATCAGCACAACCATTAACCTCGTAGATAACTGTCAATTTCAAAATCGGTCACGCGGCGCTGAAACTCATTCAGTTCTTGCTCTTTGGTTTTGCCATAGAGCAATTGAAACTCTGCGCTTAGGTACTTTTCAATCAGCGCTGAGTTGAGGAATTTTTCCACCGCGACGTTCATCAAGCAGGGCAGATCCGGTGTGTCGTGCTTCATGTCCCAGGCGTTACCCTCAATCGCAGCGGGAGGTTCCATTTTATTTTCCAGCCCGTGAAGAATGCCCGCGAGCATTACGGCCATGACTAAATAGGGGTTGGCATCGGCACCGGCAACTCGGTGTTCGATACGCAAAGCCGTTTGTGGGCCTGAGGGAACGCGCAGTGCCGTGGTGCGATTGTCATAACCCCAGGTTGGGACGGTAGGGGCATGATTGCCCGCTTGAAAGCGCCGGTAGGCGTTGAAGCTGGGTGCAAAAATGAGCATGGCGTCTGGCATCAATTCTAAACATCCTGCGATTGCCTGTTTCAGTAGGGGGCTGCCTTCATCGTTGCCGTCATTAAAGATATTGAGCCCGCGTTCCTCCAATACGCTGCAGTGAATGTGCATACCATTTCCCGCTTCATTATCTAGGGGCTTGGGCATAAAACTGGCGATCAAATTACATTGGCTGGCGACTCTGCGAATGCAGCGTTGCATTCGAATGATTTGATCGGCCATCAGCATCACGTCGTCGCTGTGCGCCATATTGATTTCAAACTGAGCTGGCGCAGATTCTTTGATAATGCCCTCGTAGGGGAGATCCTGTGTTTTAAAAGTTTCTCGCAGGAGGTCCAACATTTCACTGTGGTGATCGAGTTCATTGAGTGCATACAAGTTGCCGCCCAAAGTATCTAGGCTATCGAGGGCATTTCGGAGTGGTTTGTCACGGCCGGGATCGGGAAGCAGGTAGAACTCCAGCTCTGCCGCCATGCAGGGCTTCAGGTTACGCTCGGTAAACCCTGCAAGAACTTTGGCGAGAATTTGCCTAGGATCACCCATGTAAGGGGCCTTATTTTCATCGACCATGGTCATGATCAACTGCCCTTGGTCTGTGCCTCTAGGGGTCAGCACCGGCTTTAGAGAGTCCTCCACGGCGATGCAATAGCCGTCAATATCGCCATTGGCATGGGCCAGCTCCGGAATATCTCGTCCCCAAATGTCCAAACCTAAAGCAGACTTGGGAAGTTTTAAGCCGTCATCCAAGACAGATTGTATTTTTCCACGAGGAATCCACTTACCTCTTGCGACACCATTACAGTCGGTAATGAGTGCTTCAATCATCTCAACAGAGGGGTAGGCCTTTAGGAACAAGTCAACTTCGCGTTGCACGGGAATCACCGCTGAATGTGTAAAGGTGAAAGTTTGAGCGCTGACAAGGGGGCAAGCAATGCCCCAAAAAGGGCAGTGGCAGGGGCATTTTTGTGAGCTAGTTCAAAGATTTGCGGTCTATTTCATGTAAACAGACAAAGGGTCACCGCCCTGGGCACTGCCGATATAGGGCATCGTGTTGATGAAAAGTGCAAATAGATCGGCCTGGCAGGACACATCCAGCTTCTTATAAAGCGCTTTTCGGTGTCGCCGTACCGTCTCGAGGGAGATTAATAGCCGCTCGGCGGAGGTGTCTGCGCCGTAGCCCCTAAGCATGAGTTCTAGGACCTCGCGTTCCCTGGGGCTCACGAAGTCGCTGCCGAAAGTTTTAAACGCGAGGTCTATTTGGGCATCGAGACCAGGCTGCAATAGGTTGGTGGTTGCAAAATCGTCCCGATGGCAGTGTGACTGAATAAGCGACGCCACAATTTCAGACACGCTATAAAGCAGATCGTATTCTTCATCGTTGAAGGGAGCGTCACTGGCGTTGCGCATAATGCAAAAGTTTACGACGCTGCCGTCATCCAGACGCGTGAGAAAAATAATCTCATCACAGGTTTTGGTGTCACCGTAGTAATCGCGGTAGTAGCCGCTGTCTTCAAAGGTATTGCCTGTGAGGCGACCCAGCTTGTAGATGCTGCTGCGCGGGCTGTTCATCGAAATTTGATAGAACGGGTCTTCTCTGTAGGGCCCTTCCAGGTAGCGGTCTATTTGTAACTCGACGGCATGGGCTGGTATCTCGTGATAAAGAATTCTGGGTGGGAGGTCGCGGTGGTATAGCCAAATCTGAGGATAGATGTGGGCAACCTGATCAGCGAGAGCCGAGAATAACTGATTGAAAAATGTATCCCCACCGATGGCACCCACGGTTTTAGCGAGATCAGAATTCCAGCGAGTAAATGCCTGTAGGTCGACCATGGTGAGCCATTCCTTCGTTTTGGATGCCTGTTGGCGACGATAAAAGCATCGTCGTTATTTATGGCTGCAGATAAACTACCAGTCGAGTGGTGCGATGCGCCAGCGGCTTTGCCAGGCGCGATACACTTTATCGCTGTAAGTGCGGCTACCCAGTGAGCCGTTATAAGCTGCCAGCGCTCGATGCAAGTCCCCCGATTCTCGCTGCCAGTAAAATTGAAGAATTCTGCAGCCATAGCGCAGATTAGTGTCACTGCACGTTAGGTTGTTTTCGGGCCTGCCAATCTCTTCCTTCCAAAAAGGCATGACTTGCATGTAGCCCTGGGCGCCAACTCTCGACACAGCAAACTGATCAAAGTGGCTTTCAACTTCAATGAGCGCTAGCACCAATTCGGGAGGCAATTCAGCTGCAAGCGCCTCGCGGTGTAACAGGGTCAAAAACTGCACGCGCTCTTCGGGGTCTTCCATGAAGGGCGTTAAGCGGGCCTGCATATCCAGCAGCCAAACCTCGGCGTCAAATCGATCCTCGAAGCTGGTAGCACTGGCAATGGATTGCTCGAGAAAGGCCTGCATGGCGGCCCTTTCGGTGTCATTGGTGTCAGCTGCAGAGGTGGCTGCACAGCCCCACAGGCATAGAACTAAACCTGCCCTCGCGACACTAAGCACCGCGAATCATGGCGATGATGGCATTGGCAGCCTCTGAGACTGGAATCAATTGTTTTTGATCGCTGGTGCGCGCCTGCAGTTCGATATTGCCCTCTGCCAGAGATCTATCGCCCAAGGTGACACGGACGGGTATGCCGATGAGCTCCATTTGAGCGAATTTTACCCCCGGTCGCTCTTTACGATCATCCATGAAAACTTCCACACCCTTGCCAATAAGCTGTTCGTAGAGTGTCTCAGTCGCTGCTGCCACCGCTTCTGACTTGTCCATATTCAGCGGCACTAAAGCCACCTCAAAGGGTGCCATCGCCTCGGGCCAAATAATGCCCTGTGCATCGTGATTTTGCTCAATGGCCGCGGCCACAATCCGGGTTACGCCTATGCCGTAACATCCCATTGCCATGGGCACTGACTTCCCTTCTTCGTTCAGGACGACAGCCTTCATCGCTTCGCTGTATTTAGTGCCTAGCTGAAAAATATGTCCCACTTCGATGCCGCGACGAATTTCCAGGGATCCTTGGCCACAAGGACTGGCGTCCCCGGCAATGACCTCCCGTATATCTGCTGTTTCTAGGCGAGGTACATCCCTAGCCCAGTTAACCCCCTTGAGGTGGAAGCCATCCTTGTTCGCGCCGCAGACAAAGCTGTTGAGCGCCGCAGCGCTCGCATCAACCACGATGCGCACATCTAGGCCAACCGGGCCTAAGGAGCCAAATCCGGCGCCAGTGACCGCCAAGACCCGGGCTTCATCTGCCATTTCCAGCGGTGAAGCTATGCCGGGAATTTTTTCTGCTTTGAGGGCGTTAAGGCGATGATCGCCACGCAGTACTAAAGCAACGATATCGTCATCTTCGCTCTTTACGAATAAGGTTTTAACCGTCTCTGCAATGGTGAAACCGGCTTGCTTGACGAGGTCATCAATAGTTTTGACCCCTGGGGTCGCAAATTGTGTCGATTCGCTAATTTCTGTTGTGGAATCTGGTGGTGCCAGCGCAGGTGCCAGCTCGACATTAGCCGCGTAGTCGCTAACGTCTGAAAAGGCGATGGCATCTTCCCCGGAATCTGCGAGCACATGAAATTCATGGGAGTGACTGCCACCTATGGAGCCCGTATCGGCCTCCACCGATCGAAAATTTAAACCAAGCCGGGTAAAAATAGCCGTGTAGGCCTCGTGCATACGCCAATAGGTGGCTTCCAGAGACGCCTGATCGACGTGAAAAGAGTAAGCGTCTTTCATGATGAATTCCCGTGATCGCATCACGCCAAAACGGGGTCGAATTTCGTCGCGAAACTTGGTTTGAATTTGAAAGAAATTCAAGGGTAATTGCTTGTAACTTTTAATTTCGTTTCGGCCCAGTGATGTAATGATTTCTTCATGGGTGGGTCCAAGACAAAAATCGCGACCGTGTCGATCGTGAAGTCGTGCCAGCTCCGGGCCGTATTGCTCCCAGCGACCCGACTCAAACCAAAGCTCCGCGGGTTGAACCACGGGCATGCTGATTTCCAAGGCGCCGGCACGGCACATTTCTTCCCTGACAACTTGCTCAACACGGCGAACGACCCGCAGCCCTAACGGCATCCAGTTATAAATTCCCGCGGCTACTCGACGTATGAGACCAGCTCGCAGCATAAGCTGATGGCTGATCACCTCAGCGTCGGCGGGTGTTTCTTTCAAGGTGGATAACAAAAACTGGCTGGCACGCATGATAGTGCGACTCCGAAAACAAAGGCCTCAATTGTACGGAGAGACGGCAATGGGCGGAAGCAAACTTGGTGCAACTTTGTGTATTGATAAAAATACTGAAAATACAGGGGTTTTTATGCTTTTATAGAAAAAAACCCCTTGTTTTATAGCATATAGTCGTGTTGAATCTGCAGAACTGCACTTTTAGCCCTGCACTGAAAGGGTTTTAAGTCGGTTACCCAGTCTCCATACCACTACTTAAAAGGTGATAAAGACCCATGGCAACCAAAAAAGCAGCAGCAAAGAAAGCACCCGCAAAGAAAAAAGCAGCAGCTAAAAAGGCACCCGCTAAAAAGCCGGCAGCCAAGGCAGCTCCTGCAAAAGTGAAGGCTATCTCTACCAAGATGACCAAGACCCAGATCGTTGGCACTATCGCGGACAATACGGGTTTGACGAAAAAGCAGGTCTCTGACGTGATGCAGCAAATGGACGCGTTGATTGAAGGAAGTATCAAAAAGCGCGGTGCCGGGGAATTCACGATCCCGGGTATGATGAAGATCACGACAGTACGCAAGCCAGCCGTTAAAGCACGAAAGGGCATCAACCCTTTTACCGGTGAGGAAACGATGTTCAAGGCCAAGCCCGCTAGTACAGCGGTAAAGATTCGGCCCTTGAAGAAAATGAAAGAATTCGCTAACTCATAGGCTTTTCCTGTCATTCCCTCGGAGCTACGGCTCCGAGGGAATTTCTAAATGACAGTCAACTGTAACCCGAGCTTTGCTCGCGCTAATGAAAGTGACGGGCTTTAGACTTTGTAAGCTTGAAAACGGAAGGTCAATACCGCTACTACTCAAGGTTTAAGCCAACTCTGGTTTAAACACCTCGCCTTTTCCGGTACCCTGCGCACCCTCAGAAGTTTCTTATTTTCACTCTATTTGCCCGGAACGATTTAGCTGTTCCTGCTGGGAGACACCAACGTGCCGATTTATGATTACCGGTGCAGTAACTGCTCACATGAGCTCGAAGCCTTACAGAAGCTGTCAGCTGCGCCCCTGACAACCTGCCCCGAGTGTGGTCAGGAAACGCTGCGCAAGCAAGTCAGTGCGCCTGCTTTTAGATTGGCGGGTAGCGGTTGGTATGAGACCGATTTTAAGACTGGAAATCAGAAAAACCTTGCGGGTGATGCTAAAGAGAAAAGCAGTTCCGCTGAGAAGTCAGATTCCGGAAAAAGTGAGGGTGGTGCTAAGGCGAGCTCTGAGGGTTCCTCTGGGTCGTCTGGCGATGGGAAAAAACCTTCCGGTCAGGCAAGTAATACGACCACAAAGTAACGGACGATCGAATCCCTGCAAGGACATGGTGAAAATAGTATGCGAACACATTACTGCGGTTTGGTCAGTGAATCGGATATCGATAACACAGTAACGCTATACGGGTGGGTGGATCGCCGCCGTGATCATGGTGGGGTTATTTTCTTGGACATGCGCGATCGAGAGGGCATTGTTCAGGTGGTTTTCGACCCTGATACCGAGGCTGCTTTTGCCTTAGCTGACCGAGTGCGCAGTGAATACGTATTGAAAATTACAGGTCGTGTGCGGGCTCGTGGCGAAGGCACAGTAAATCCTGCGATGGCAACAGGGTCAGTAGAGGTGCTGGGTAAAGAGATCGATGTATTAAGCGAGTCAGCAACGCCGCCTTTTCCTCTCGATGCACATCATTCCGTTGGCGAGGATGTCCGGCTCAAATTCCGTTACATGGATCTGCGCCGCCCGGAAATGCAAAATAATTTGATGTTCCGCGCTCGGTTGACGTCCTCGATCCGACAGTACTTAGATGGGCACGGTTTTCTCGATATCGAAACACCTATCCTGACTCGGGCTACACCGGAAGGTGCCCGGGACTATTTAGTGCCAAGTCGCACCCACGAGGGTGATTTTTTTGCCCTGCCGCAGTCTCCTCAACTGTTTAAGCAGTTGCTGATGGTGTCTGGCTTTGATCGGTATTATCAAATAGCTCGCTGCTTCAGAGATGAGGATTTACGGGCCGATCGCCAGCCCGAGTTCACCCAGATTGATTTAGAAACATCATTTTTGGATGAACCAGAGATTATGTCCCTGACCGAGGGCTTGGTGAGATCGGTTTTCACGGAGCATCTCAACGTGGACCTCGGTGACTTTCCCCATATGACCTGGCATGAAGCCATGGAACGTTACGGGTCAGACAAGCCAGATCTGCGCATTAAGTTAGAGCTTGTTTCCGTTGACGACTTGATGGCAGGGGTGGAGTTCAAAGTATTCAGTGGTCCCGCTAACGATGCATCAGGACGTGTTGCCGCATTGAAGGTTGATGGTGGCGCTAAGTTGTCGCGCAAAGAGATCGATGACTATACCCGTCACGTCAGCGTTTATGGCGCTAGGGGATTGGCTTGGATCAAGGTCAATGAGTTGGCTAAGGGTCTTGAGGGTTTGCAGTCGCCCATTCTGAAATTTATGCCTGAAGATGTTGTTCATCAACTCATGGCACGGCTTGAGGCCAAAGATGGCGATATCATTTTCTTCGGCGCCGACAAGCGCAGCATTGTCAATGAATCTTTAGGGGCTCTACGCCTGAAAGTGGCCGAAGATTTGGGTCTTGTTGAGGCGGGTTGGGCTCCCTTATGGGTTGTTGACTTCCCCATGTTTGAAGCCGATGGCAAGGGTGGATTAACACCGTTGCACCATCCGTTTACGGCTCCCGCATGTGATGAGGCCGCGTTGAGGGACAATCCATCCGAGGCTCTATCACGTGCCTACGACATGGTGCTCAATGGATCTGAGCTTGGTGGTGGCTCAATTCGAATACACCGTCCAGACATGCAGCAGGCCGTTTTTGATGTTTTGGGTATCGATCCCGATGAAGCGGCTGAGAAGTTCGGCTTCCTCCTGAGGGCTTTGCAGTACGGCGCACCGCCTCATGGGGGTCTCGCATTTGGTCTAGATCGATTGGTGACGCTAATGGTGGGTGGGCAATCGATCCGAGACGTCATCGCATTCCCTAAAACTCAAACAGCATCCTGTGTGATGACTGAGGCACCAGGACGTGTCAGTGACGCCCAGCTTCGAGAGCTGAGCATTAAATTGCGCGGTGAGAGCGCGGTTAAAAACGATTAAAACGTCAAAGCAACGCTTTCTGTGACGTTGGGCTTGGTTTCAGTCAGAATGCAGTCAGCGACAAGGGAGTTGCCATGGCCACGATTCTGGGTATTGACCCCGGCTCGAGAAAAACCGGGTTTGGCGTCATCAAAACCGAGGGCAAAACCGCTGTTTACGTGACTAGCGGTATTATTCGACTACCCGTGGATCAACCCATAGGGCCTCGGCTGGGCGTGCTATTTTCTTCACTAAACAGCATTATTGACGAATTCCACCCCGATGACTTGGCAATTGAGCAGGTGTTTTTGGCGCGAAACCCCGATGCAGCACTAAAACTTGGGCACGCTCGTGGCGCTGCGATGGCGGCTTGTGTTCACAGAGGTATGAACGTACACGAATATGCCGCCCGTCAAATTAAGTTGGCCGTCGTTGGCACCGGAGCCGCCAGTAAAGAGCAGGTACAACATATGGTAAAAATATTGCTGAAATTACCGGCGGCACCCAAGGAAGATGCGGCGGATGGACTGGCGGCAGCGCTGTGCCATTTGCATTCGAGTCAATCTTTACAACACATTCCTGCCACGGCACGTAGCCGTGGTCGGTCCCACTGAGAGCGGCTGATGATCGGGTTTTTACGCGGGCGTTTGGTCTTAAAGCGGCCGCCTGAACTGCTTCTAGACGTAGGCGGAATCGGTTATGAGGTGCAAGTTCCGATGACGACGCTGTTTGATCTTCCCGAGGTGGGGGAGGAAGTAACGCTGCTGACTCACTTTGTCGTGAGAGAAGATGCCCAGCTGTTGTATGGTTTCAGAGAAGAGGCTGATCGGCGCCTTTTTCGCGATTTAATTAAGGTGAGTGGGGTCGGGCCCAAACTTGCGCTGGCCCTGTTGTCGGGTCTTGATGCCCGGGCCTTTGCTCAATGCTTGCAACGTGACGATGTGGCCACATTGGTGGCGTTACCCGGTGTCGGACGAAAAACCGCTGAGCGACTACTGGTGGAAATGCGCGATAAGGCGGGGAAATGGCTGGAAGAGTTGTCGCCCTCAATACCTGGAGCTCAGGGCAAATTGGCGTCGGCAGCGGCAACGACTGACAATCGTACCGAGGCTGAGCAGGCGTCTAGGCTGGTGGCCGCGGTCGATGACGATACGGTTGAATCCAGTGAGGAGCTTATTCGTCGGGCCTTAAAGGCGTCAGCGCCAAAGGCAAATCGATGACTATCGAGACGGACCGGTTGATCGCTCCAGAGCAGGGCGCTCGCGTTGATGAGCAGCTGGATCGAGCCATTAGGCCTAAATCCCTTGAGGATTACCTAGGTCAGCGCGTGGTGTGCGAACAGATGGAGATTTTTCTGGCCGCCGCAAAACAAAGAGGCGAACCTCTCGACCACACGCTCATTTTTGGCCCCCCTGGGCTGGGCAAAACAACCCTTGCCAGCATTATTGCTCACGAGATGGGTGTGGCCTTAAAAACGACCAGTGGCCCGGTCCTTGAAAAGGCGGGAGATATTGCCGCGCTAATGACCAACCTCGAACCGGGGGACGTCTTGTTTATCGATGAGATTCATCGGTTGAGCCCTTATGTTGAAGAGATACTTTATCCGGCTATGGAAGACTATCAGCTGGATATTATGATTGGAGAGGGGCCTGCTGCTCGGTCCATCAAGCTCGACCTTCCGCCTTTTACTTTGGTGGGCGCGACAACCCGCGCTGGTCTTTTAACGTCGCCCCTTCGGGATCGATTTGGCATCGTACAGCGTCTTGAGTTTTATGAAGTCGACGATTTGGCAAAAATTGTCGCCCGCTCGGCTAAATTACTAGAGATTCCGGTCGATGATGCGGGCGCCCGGGAGATGGCGCGACGCGCTAGGGGTACCCCTCGCATTGCCAATCGACTGCTACGCCGGGTTCGCGATTATGCCGAGGTTAAGTCAGACGGCAGTGTTACGGAGTCAGTTGCCCAGCAGGCTTTGGACATGCTCAATGTCGATCAACTTGGCCTCGATCATTTAGATCGTCGTCTTCTGCTTATGCTCATAGAGAAGTTCGAAGGCGGCCCTGTGGGTGTCGACAGCCTAGCTGCTGCTTTGTCAGAGGAACGTGGCACCTTGGAAGATGTGCTTGAGCCCTACCTGATTCAGCAGGGCTATCTGCTGCGCACGCCCCGTGGTCGTATGGTGACGCAAGCCGCGTATCGGCATTTTGGGATGCCAATGCCCAAAACAGATCAAAGCAATACTCTCTCCCTAGACTTGGATGCCGATCAGTGACATTGCCTCAGTCTGGGGAATTTTCACTGCCAGTGCGGGTCTATATAGAAGATACCGACGCCGGAGGCATTGTTTATTACGTTAACTATCTGAAGTATTTTGAGCGTGCCCGAACGGAATTTATGCGATCGCTAGGCTATGAAAAGCCGGCATTCCCGGGTGAGAACCTTATGTTTGTTGTCTCGGAAGCGAATGTTAGTTATCGGAGCCCTGCGCGACTTGACGAGTCTATTCAAGTAACAGCACGTATTTCGGCAATGGGTGCTGCGACGCTGACTTTTCACCAAACCGTCATGCGGGGTGCAACATGTCTGGTAGAGGGACAGGTCACTTTAGCGCTAGTAAGCAGCGAGCAAGGTCGCCCACGCCGCCTTCCCGCCAACATGCGCCAGAAAATTACAGATTTATCGTATTGCGAGAATTCAGGAGGTTCATGTGAGTGAAGAGTTAGGCATTCTGGAGCTGATTATCGGCGCTAGTGGGACCGTGCAGGTGGTCATGCTGATTCTTTTATTGGCGTCAGTCTCGTCATGGTATTTGATTGTTCAACGGGTCATGCTGTACCGGCGAATGTCTGACGAACTGGTAGGGTTTGAGGCGCATTTTTGGTCGGGTGTCGATCTCGCGCAAATCTATCGCGAAGGTAATGATGCTTTGGCAGATGGTGCCACGCCGATAGGTGTGGAGAGTATCTTTCGAGCGGGCTTTAAGGAGTTTTCGCGGCTGTCTCAGCAGTCAGATATAGAAGCTGACGCCGTGCTTGAGGGAGCACGTCGTGCGATGCGTGTTGCCACCTTAAGAGAAAGCGACCGCCTGGAGTCGAATTTACCGTTTCTGGCATCCGTTGGCTCCACCAGTCCCTACATCGGTTTGTTTGGTACGGTTTGGGGAATCATGCATTCGTTTCGCGGCCTTGCCAATGCAACTCAAGCGACTTTGGCAACGGTGGCCCCCGGTATTTCCGAAGCGCTCATTGCGACCGCTATGGGGTTGTTTGCCGCAATACCGGCCGTATTGGCTTACAACCGTTTTGCGGCTCGCTCCGACAGCTTGATTAATCGCTACGATACGTTTGTCGACGAATTTTCTGGGATTCTTCAACGTCAGACCTACACCCAGCGTGCACGGCGCAGCGCGGGTTAGCGCCATGCGAAAACGTCGAGCGGTGGCCGAAATCAATGTTGTTCCCTACATCGATGTGATGCTCGTGCTGCTTATCATTTTTATGGTGACTGCGCCTATGCTCATGCAAGGGGTGCAAGTTGATCTTCCCGATGCCGCATCTGAGCCGGTTAAAAATCAGGATAGTGAGCCTCTCATTGTTTCGGTCGATAAAGCCGGGCAACTGTTTATAAATTTGGGTCGAAATGACAAGCAGGCCCTTGAGTTGGTAACCGTGCAGCAGCGTGTTTCCGCTGTACTACGCCGCGATCCCGACAAACCGGTATTGGTTTGGGGTGATACCGCCGTACCCTACGGCCGGGTGGTTGAAGTGATGTCGGCTTTGCAGGCTTCAGGCGCGTCCTCGGTTGGGCTGGTTACCGAGGACCCCATGGTCCCGTGAGTAACCTTTCGGACCGTGTCACTTGGTTTGGAATGCCCGTTGTGCTGACGCTGGCCATTCACCTCGTGGTTGCGGGCTTGCTGATGGTGCGCTGGGCGAGTCCTGTAACGATTGAGGC
>QXYP01000064.1 GCA_009886815.1 Halieaceae bacterium | reverse complement strand
TGAAAACTGGCGCCCGGGTGAGGCGAAGTCTGATCCCTGTCCTGTGTCTCGGGGGCCGGTGCTCCTGCGCCAAGATCGTGCGGTGACAAAAATTCTCGATCGGCGCAACCGTGGCGAGGCGCTGGAACATAGCGATGTCGTTCGCCTGTTTCAGACAGTGGATATCGATCGAGCGGCACTTTACGAATGCGCCAACGAGCTGAGATCGCAGCAGGTCGGCGATACGGTGACTTTTGTTGTTAACCGCAACATTAACTATACCAATGTCTGTAAGTACAGCTGTGCGTTTTGCGCGTTTTCAAAGGGGCTCCCGAAGTCAGAAGGCCGCGAGCGCCCTTACGACATCACGGGTCACGAGCTGGCACGCCGAGCTTCCGAGGCCTGGAACCTGGGCGCCACTGAGGTGTGCTTGCAAGGGGGGATTCATCCCGGATACGACGGCAATACCTATCGCACAATTTTAGAAGCGGTAAAGTCGGCGGAACCCGACTTGCACGTGCATGCTTTTTCTCCGTTGGAATTACACCATGGTGCCGAAACCCTTGGACTGTTCATCGATGACTACTTGAGGATCCTTATAGACGCGGGACTGGATACGGTTCCCGGTACCGCGGCTGAAATTTTGGATGATCAGGTGCGGGCTGTGATTTGCCCCGATAAACTCAGTGCGGGTCAGTGGTTGGACACAATGGAGGCCGCTCATCGTGTCGGATTACGCTCCACCGCAACCATCATGTTCGGGCATGTTGACCACGCCGCGCACTGGGCAACGCATCTGTTGGCGGTGCGCGACCTGCAAGTAAAAACTGGCGGATTTACAGAATTCGTACCCTTGCCTTTTGTGGCGCGTGAGGCTCCCCTTTACCGACGGGGACAGGCAAGACCGGGCCCCACTCGGGAAGAGTGCAGGGGCATGCATGCGATCGCTCGAATTGTACTCGGTGATGTTATTCCCAATATTCAGGCGTCATGGACCAAGTTAGGGGCAGCAGAGGCGCTGCATGCCTTGAGTTTGGGCGTTAATGATCTGGGCGGCTGCCTAATGAATGAAAGTATTTCTCGAGCCGCTGGGGCAGGGCATGGGCAGTGTTGGTCTCCGGGGAGTATGGAAACGGCAATTTTAGGGGCAAATCGGCTGCCTCTGCAGAGGTCGACAGTGTATGGATCTGTATCCGAGGAGCGTAGGGCGAGCGCACACGGAACTCCCCTGCAGCTTTTGCCGCTAGCTCAAACGCCGGCGAGCAATAAAGTCACCGAAAAACTCAGCTGAGGGGAGCAAAGGGCTTGACGCAGCGGTCTCTTTTTTCTAACTTGCTAGTCACAAACAAGAGTGACTGCTGGTCATGGGTTTTCCAGTGGCCACTGGGCTCATAAGAAGTTGGAGTGTCACTTTGGATGCTGAGAATTTAGTGGCAAAAATTGATCGCTTGGAGAGTCGCCAAGCGATAGAAGATCTCGCTTCAAATTATTGCCATGGTTTTGATAAGCGCGATGAAGCGCGCTTTCTGAGTATTTGGTGGGAAGACTGTGTATGGGCTATTGGCCCACCCTTCGGAGATTTTGAGGGCCACGCCGGCATTCGCAGTGCTTTGCATGACGTGCTTTGGCCGGCATGGGGAATGAGTCAACACATAACATCCAATCAGGTGGTCGATTTCTCTGACCCCGACCATGCGCTGGCGTGCTGCGATGTCGACTGCACCGGCTTACTTGCTGGCAGCACTGATGCCACCTTTGTTGGTGCGACTTACACCGATCAGGTAGAGCGCCGTAACGGTATCTGGAAAATCCGCCGCCGCGACGTCGTCATCCATTATTTTAATAGTTTTGAGGGGAGCACATTAAGTAAACCTGAATAAAGGCGCAGCACTGAGTCCCTTTGGTGCTAGCGCAAAGTCGGTTAAAACACTGGAATCACGCACTAACTATAATTATATAAATAAAGTTACAACGGGAGCACAACCATGAAAAAACATCCATTGGCAATTGCCGTTTTGGCGGGCATCGTCACCGCGACAGCAACAGTAGAGATTAGCGCACAAGAGCTGGCCCTCGAAGAGGTTGTCGTCACGGCACGCAAGCGCACTGAAAATCTGCAGGACGTTGGCTTTTCCGTCAGTGCACTGACTAAGTCTGAAATTGAAGGGCAGTTCGCTAGAGACATTACCGATCTCGCCAATATCTCACCTAACATTGTTATTGACGATACCGCTCAAGGGCCTGGCGGCGTTGCCGCGATATTTATTCGTGGTGTGGGCGTTGCCGACGTTGAGAAAAACTTCGACCCTGCTGTTGGTGTTGTCGTCGATGGCATGTTTATTGGCTCTAATGCCGGCAGTCTGCTTCGCAGTATCGATATAGAAAGTATGGAAGTACTCAGGGGGCCTCAAGGCACATTGTTTGGCCGCAACACCATTGGTGGCATTATCAATATTACGCGCAGCAAGCCCACCGGTGAGCTAGGCGGCAAGATTCGCGCGGGCTACGAGGAGTACGATACCTACTACATGGATGGAATTTTTAACTTTGGTCTGGGTGACAATGTAGGCGTCAAGCTGTCTGCGGCGAAGCGCGATCAGAGCAAAGGCTACTACGATAACGATGAAATCGGTCGCGATGTGGGACGCAACGATTACCAGTCGTTTGGGGCCAACATTCTCTGGACACCTACCGATAACCTGGAGCTCGAATACACGGGCCAATTCGAGGAGACCGATCAAGATACACCGCCGCTGTTAAACACCGGACAGGCGCGTCACGTTTTCTGCTCAGGCTATGGGTATTGCTCTCCTAGCGTCGACTCCACTATTACGGGCGATCGACGAAAAACCGCTAACGTGGGCTATATTCCGCCCGATCCGGGTGATCAGGTGATTGCCTTTTCTACGCCCGGTCAGGCGGTAGAGGCCGATATGGCAGCCACATTCGATGCCGACACGCACATTATCGAGGCGCGCTGGCAGGCAACCGACGCT
>QXYP01000063.1 GCA_009886815.1 Halieaceae bacterium | reverse complement strand
TGCTGTTGGCGGACAAACCCTTGCCAATGCCTGCGCACAAGTGTGTTACGGCGGCGCTGTTGCCGCCTGCGGTCTTGCCGAGAGCCCGGCGCTGCCCGCCACCGTAATGCCCTTTATTCTGCGTGGCGTTACGCTTTATGGCATTGACAGTGTTATGGCGCCGCTTGCTGCTCGTGAACAGGCCTGGCAGCGCTTGGCGACTGACCTCGATAAAACCCGACTGGAAAGTATGATCAATGAGATGAGTTTAGCCGAGGCGATAAATAGCGGGGCCGACGTACTCGCAGGAAAAATTCGTGGCCGACTACTCGTTAACGTTAATCGTTAATTATCAGGGCCATCCGTTTGTTCAAAAGATCACCAGCGTAGAGACGATCACCATAAGCACTGCCGCCAGCTTGTTGAGCCAGCGCAGCTGGGAACCCGCACTCACGCGACGTCGCAGCCACTGCCCACTCATGGCGTAGAGGCTCATCGATAAAAACTCGGTCACCATAATAACGGACAAGAACCCTGAAAGCTGGCCAAGTATCGCCTCGCCAGGCACCATAAATCCGGGCAGCAAGGCCAACATAAATGCCCAGCCCTTAGGATTCATAACCGCTGTGGTGCAGCCCAGGATCACCAGCGTTGGCCCCGATAGATTGCCCTCAACCGCCCCCTCACTGGAATCAGGTTCTGACAACCAAAGCGCACGAGCGACCCATAACAAATATAGAGCCCCCACTACCATCAGACCTCGGAACCACATGGGATCTAGCAGCATCATGTTCTGCAGCAACCAAACGGTGGCACTAACCACGACTGCCACACCGAAAAGCTCACCCAGCATCATCCATAGCGTGCGCCGATAACCCTCCGAGATGCCCAAAGAGAACGCCAACATCATGCACATACCGGGCGTGAGCGACACAACGGCAATGGTGGGAATAAACAACATCAACAGTTCTGGTTTCATGTTAAAACAACCACTTTAGGGATTAACAAACAGGCGAAGGGTCCTGACACATGGTCAAAATACACGACTTTTTAATGCAGGTTATTGAATTCAGCGCTTTGCTAGTGGCCACGCTAATACTAGCGGGTCTCGTCACAGTCGTCGTGCTCTACATTCTAGACGTCACCCAATCCCAGCAGGCCATCCGCAGAAACTACCCGGTGATTGGCAGGTTTCGCTACCTTTTTGAGCACTTAGGCGTTTTCTTCCGGCAATACTTTTTCGCTATGGATCGGGAGGAACTGCCCTTTAATCGCGCGCAACGTGGCTGGATCGCGCGAGCGGCCAAAGATATTGACCACACCATTGCCTTTGGATCGACCAAACCGATTCATACCCCGGGTGACATTTTATTTCTCAACAGTGCTTTCCCAAAACTCGATGAAGAAACCCAGCTTTCAGCCAAAACACCCCTGTGCTTCGGGGAGGGCTATGCCCGGGAAGCCTACGAGACGCATTCAGTATTTCATATCTCAGCAATGAGCTACGGGGCACTTTCCGCACCGGCCATACAAGCACTCTCGATGGGAGCCGCTAAGGCGGGCATTTTGCTCAACACCGGTGAAGGGGGGCTTGCCCCATTTCACCTTCATGGCCAGTGTGATTTAGTTTTTCAAATTGGCACGGCAAAATACGGCGTCCGCAATACCGACGGAACCTTGAGTGATGAAAAACTCCAAGAAGTTGCGTCCCATACGTCAGTAAAAATGTTCGAAATAAAACTGTCTCAAGGTGCAAAACCCGGTAAAGGCGGCATTTTACCGGCGGAAAAGGTGACCGACGTTATTGCGAGCACCCGGGGAATTCCCATGGGGCAAGACTCCCTAAGCCCCAATCGACACACCGATATCAGTTCAGTCGACGATCTACTGAATATGATTCATCGCGTGAGACAGGTCACGGGTAAACCCGTCGGCATTAAATTTGTATTGGGTCAGCCCGAGTGGCTCGACGATCTGTGCCATGCCATTCAAACACTAGGCCTAGAGTACGCACCCGATTTCGTCACTGTTGACAGTGCCGATGGGGGTACAGGCGCAGCTCCGCAAAGCCTCATGGACAATGTAGGGCTGCCCGCCGATAGCAGCCTGCCTTGGGTCGTCGATAAGCTGATTGAGTATGGGCTCAAAACGCGCATTAAGGTCATGGCATCGGGAAAGATGAGCACACCGTCGGGAGTAGCGGCCGCGCTGTGCTTAGGTGCAGACAGTGTCAATACCGCCCGAGGATTTATGTTTGCTCTGGGCTGTATCCAAGCGATGCAGTGCAATAAAAACACCTGCCCTACGGGCATTACAACCCATGACCCTAAATTGCAGAAGGGCCTCGATCCAGAACTCAAAGCCGTCCGAGTGGCGAACTACGCTAGAAATCTTTTACACGAGGTGGAAGTCGTGGCTCATAGCTGTGGTGTCGTCAATCCTTACGAGCTAGGCCGCGAGCATGCCTACTTGGTGACCGCCAACGGGCTGCCCCAGCGACTGACCGATCGCTATCCCAACACGGCAAGAACCGCTCAAAGTTAGCACCTTGCGCTTGTTGAACTCAGCCAAACGAACTCTGCAACACCCTTTCGGTCTCATGCTTTTGAGCACCGTTGTATTGACGGTTGTTTTTGGGTTGGGCGCCGTTGAACAACGCAAAATACTATTGGCAGAGTCAGCAGAGGAAAGAGTAGCAACTCATCTCTCGCTGGCCTCAACTTTGCACTACCGAAATGAGGCCGACATTGCCGAAGCACTGCTCCCAGCCCTTGAGACAAAACCCAAGAAAGTTTGGATGCGGGCTATTCATGTAGACGGCGAAATATTGGCGATGGCGTCTCTTCAACAAAACAACACTGCAATACCAACACTCCCAAGAAACTCGGGCAATCGAACGGAGGTGCTGACCTCCCTAGAATGGCCTTCCAGCCGCACCCTCTC
>QXYP01000062.1:668-5226 GCA_009886815.1 Halieaceae bacterium | reverse complement strand
AGCACTTGGCTTATGGCGGTTCCTTCCCACGCATGCGTCATGACTTGAAAGCCACGCTTGTCTAACTTCGCGACCAATTTCACGAAGTCATCATGCTCCCAGTAAATATCGCTAACCGGACCGTCCATAAAGAATTTGACGGAATTGACCGAAATAAAGTCATCGTGATACTGCTCCCTGGCAGACTCTAAAGTGTCAAACCAATCGTCAGTAAAATCCTCAACCACCATATCGGGAGTCACAAAATCAGCCAAACTAAAACGCAGCGTCAGATCGCCTTCCTTTCGTAATGCCGCGAGCGAACCCGCTTGAGCGAGCCGATCGCCAGGCGGTAGCACCCAGCCGACATTCACTGCACGAGTAATGCCCAAACTGTTGAGTTCCGCAATCCCTCTCCTGAATCGAGCCAGTTCCTCTTCAGCTGAAAACGCCGGTATAACGGCATGAAAATTCAACCAGGTTCCGTCCACCAGTATTCCGGTCGGCTCATTCCCCGCTTGCCTGACGATAGCCCCACCCTTTTTGGGGTCGGGTGTGTCCTTACTAATGCCGCCGGCTTCAAGTGCCAGGCTGTTGACCCAGGCAAAGTGATCGACAGATGAAATAAATACGGGCCTGTCTGGAACGACTTCATCCAGTATGTCCTTATGCAATCCGCCGGCAGGCAGATCGGGATAGCTGCCGGCTACCCCCCAGCCAAGAATCCACGGCTTATCCGGGTGTGCCTCGGCGAATGCCGATATCCGCTGCTTGACTTCTGCCAGTGACGTGGCGTCCCCAAGTTGGACAAAAGTCCGGTACATTTCACCAAGCCAAAAGTGGGTATGCGAGTCGGTAAAGCCGGGCATTGTAAACCGGCCACCTAGATCGATCTGATGAGTGCTCTCGCCACGGAATTTTGAAACTTCCGCATTGGAGCCTACGGCGACAATTCGATCACCTTTGATAGCAATGCTCTCTGCCCAGGGCTGATCGTCATCGACAGTATAAATACGCCCGTTTGCCAGGATGGTATCGGCAATACTTTCTGGTTTGGGTCGAGTATCTCCCTGTGCGCAGCCGGCAACAATGAGCAGGAATAACGACATTAAAACTCTGTCAAGGAGTTGCTTGAAAATAGTTTTTGTCCGATGCATTTCTTTTTTGCCCTATATTGCTGTTTAGTACGCCGAAGATCACCATTTCATTGCAGTGCGAGCAGCGGTGCGACCCTTGCTCTCCAGAGCTCATCGAGAAACGCCATCTTCTGAGCGCGAATGCCATCCTTACGCACAGCGTCATCTTCGAAGACGATCCAACGAGAGGATTCGGGCCCGGCCGCAGCGGGCCATGGCACCAGACCCTTGGCATTCGGATCTCCTGTCTTCACAAAATTGATCCAGTAGTCGCGCATGGCCGCCGCGACCGGCAAATCGAATTTGCTCCAAACGGTTACCTGGTCCGCAGCATGAGGTGCCCCGGGGGCTGTGGCTCGCTGCTCGGGAGGAACGTAACCAAACATGAAGAGATAGCCGGGACGCTCCACATTTTGCATGCTGCGGGTCATATTTCGCGCCGAGTAAAGATAACGAATATCACCAAAGAAACGGGTTAAACCCTGATCCTCACTGACCGAGAAATCCTCAGCCCAGAGTTCACGCATACGATCGGCCTGGCCGTCCGTCATGCCCAAAAGATCTTCCCGGCTTACACCTGATATGGCGAAGCTCTCGCCACCGTCATAGCTCGTTCCACCGCTCATGAATGGGACGCGATGCTGCTTTCCTTGCGCAAAGATAACTGCCGCTTCCTCTGTCTGACTGATTCCGTCGATGATAGGCATAGTGAAACCTCTGACCGCATCAGTCCACTGCTGCGGCGTCGCCGCATAAAGATCCTCGCGCGTCACCTTATCGGCTGGCTTGCCCGTCACCTCGCTGCCTAATTCAAGACCCATGGCTTCTGCGCTGGGCGCATCCGCCAGCGCAACTACGTTACGTGTGCGCGGTTGTCGTGCCCACGTGCCATAGCCGCTCTGTGCAATGGCGCCGGAAAAAAGGCCCTTGCTGGCGGGCGTGGCCATCAACATGTTCACCGACATCGCCCCAGCGGAAACACCAATAATCGTTACCTTTTCCGGGTCTCCACCGAAGTTATCAATGTTTCGGTTTACCCAGCGCAGCGCAGCTGTCTGGTCCATGAGACCGAAGTTGACGCCCTGCCCCCCGTCGAGTTGGGGATGAGCAAAGAAACCGAGGCCGGCAAGACGATAATTTAGCGTAACCAAAATGACGCCTTTCGCGTTCATCAGAGGAGCCAGTTGGAATATATACTCGCCACTACCCGAGGCGAAACCACCGCCGTGGATCATCACCAGAACCGGCAGATCAACTGCCCCACTCGGGGCCGAGACATTCAGACTGAGGCAGTCCTCCTGCATCGCTCGACCTCGTGGAATCATATCAAATTCTTCGAATACCTTAGCTTGCGGACAGGCCGGACCAAAATCCGTAGCCTGGCGCACGCCTGACCAGGGCTCGACATCGTAGGGCGGCTGCCAGCGGCGCTCACCGGTTGGGGCCGCCGCGTAGGGAATGCCCATGAACATCTGCAAGCCTTTGAGGCTAAGGCCTTCCAGATCGCCCTCTCTTGTCTGGACACGAGGTCCTGCGTCAGACGCGGCACCAGTGCCCCCAGCCCACGCACCAGACTGCACTCCGACGACTGCCAGAACAATGAAAAGCATTGCAAGCGTGCAGTTTGCGAACCACTTCGAGGTCTTATTCATGATTTTTCCATTTCAGATGTCGGATGATTTGCCAGCGCATATCATCCGACATGTGTAGTGCTTAAGCACACGCGATTTGCAACCCGAAGTCCTCTACCGGTTTCCACAGTGTTACCATCTGTAGTTTGCCTCAATGCCATAGCTCATAGGCCGGGAGGGAGTGCTGGGATAGCTGCCCAGATCGTCAGTACTCGTTGTGACCCAGTACTCCTCGCCGGTCAGGTTGCGACCCACTAGGGCTATATCCCAGCGTTCATCGGCACCCCCTATGCTGAAGCGTGCACTCAAGGTCTGGTAGCTGTCCCGACTGAAGGCCGCCATATCGAGGGCGCTTAAGGTGCTGTCTTCGTTCTGGAGATCATCACGCCAGGTGTAGTTAAGCTGCGCCGACCCAACGAAACTGGAACCAATACTCCACACATAGCGCGCTTGCAAGCTAGTGCTCCACTCAGGGGCGAGCGTCCGCGACAAACCCTCGATAGGTATTGACGTACTGGCCTGATCCAGCCCGATGGTTTCAGAATCGACAATTTCCGCATCCAGCCAGTTGATAGAACCTTGCAGGCTCAAACCTTCAAGAGGGACCCAAACGACATCCAGTTCCGCACCCTTGTGCTCTGCATCACCAAGGTTTCCAAGTTTGGTAATCACGCTGCCGGTAATATCACTAAACACTTGGGTGAACCCTTGTACGTCCTGATAATCGTAGTAGTAGAGTGCGCCATTTACCTGCAAGGTGCTGTCTAACCACTGTGACTTAAAGCCCACCTCGTAGGAGTAAGCAATTTCTTCGTCATAGGGATCCAGCGATTCTTCGCTGAATCCGAAGCCGCCAAAAAATCCGCCCGATTTGAAGCCTTTGGTAATGCGCCCGTAGAGCATGGCGTCATCGCCGACATCCCAGTCAAGACCGATATGCCCGGACCAGTTGTTGTCCAAGTCGTAACTCTTATTCACGTTTTGCAGATAATAGAAAACGTTGGACGGGTCGAATATGTCTATGGCGTTATAATCATTCATAGTTTTCTGCTCATCCGTGTAGCGCAGAGAGCCGTGTGCTTTAACACTGTCCGTGAGCTGATATTCCACCTGCCCATAAAGCGCCCAAGATTCCACCTTCTGGGTGAAGTCGCGGAAGACAACGGTCTGGAATATCAGTACATTATCGGCCGCGGACGAAATGCGTGATGCGTCGTTATCGTCTTCGGCGTACATGGCTCCCACCGCCCAACGCAATGCACCGTCACTCAGCGAGGTCAGGCGTAGCTCCTGCGACCAGGAGGTCAGGTCCGCGACAGGTGCTGACTCAAGCAGCACCAACGGCTGGGCATCATAGTCATAGTTCTGGTTATGATCAAAGTCCAAGTAGCCGGAAATTGAGGTTAGCGTAGCGAACCCCAGGTCCCAGTTCATCTGTAGATTCAGGCCCAGCCAGGAGTTATCCAATTCGTTGACGGGGTTGGATAATACCTTGGTGCCATCTTCCTTCTGCGCACCCGGAAGAATACCCAGATCACCCGTGTTAGCTAGGTTGGTGAGGTTTGATATCGTGACGCAGTTGTTTTCATCGTGTTTGCCGGCATAAGCCTGGGCGCAAATACCCCCCGTCTCGGCGTCGTAAAGAGCGCGAGAAAAACTGAGAGTTGTTTCAGACTTGTCTTCGCCCCCCTCTATTTTAAGCAGCATATCAAAGGTGTCAGAGGGTTGAAACAGCAGCTGCGCGCGCAGGGCAGTAAAATCCCGGTCACCGTGCTCGTCGTCTCCCTGCGTCGCCAGGGAGTCTTGCCAACC
>QXYP01000062.1:0-658 GCA_009886815.1 Halieaceae bacterium | reverse complement strand
ACGGCCGCTTCGAGGCCAGCACGATCCCAGCGACCATAATTACCACTGATATAGCCGTTAAATTCTTCTCCGACAGAAGGCTTGCTGGACATCACGCGAACCGCACCACCGGTGGTATTGCGGCCATAGAGGCCGCTCTGCGGCCCCTTGAGAACCTCTACTCGACCTATATCGAACATGCCGATTCCGCCCAGCACATTGGAGCTCAGGTAATACTCGTCATAGTAGATAGCTGCGGTAGGGGTGTTATTGGAATTGAAGTCCGCCAAGCCTACGCCGCGAATAATCCAGGTGGGCTGGCCTGCGCCCCGATCGTCGAACAGTTCGGTACCACTGACATATTCTGTCAGATCCTCCAGGTTGGTCACGCCGAGGCTCTTAAGCTCGGATTCACTGAACGCACTGATGGCGATAGAAACGTCCTGAACGCTCTCCGAGCGCTTTTGGGTTGTTACAATTATCTCTTCAAGCCTATGACCTGAATCACTCGGTGGCGTTGCTAACACTTCATGAGCCCCACTGCCGCCAAACAAAACCCCCATCATTGCTGCTAAAAAACTTTTCTTTGTATTCATTTTATTCTCCGGTTCCTGATCTCTTTCAAAGGTTATCCGGATACTGTCACCTACATTTGCAGTCAACCCAGTGCCCGACAGAA
>QXYP01000061.1:2900-5707 GCA_009886815.1 Halieaceae bacterium | reverse complement strand
CCGGCCGCAGATCGCCGCGACCCACGATGCGCGCGCCGCCATTAGGCAGCTCGGTTAGCAGGTTGAAAGAGTCATCGTCGTCTAGGTCCTCCACATCACGTCTGGAAATTTTTGCGTTGAGGCGCACTTCTTCGCGACGATCTTTAAATACTCGCCTGAGCGCATCTAATAGCACCACCATGATCAGGCAAAAGCCTATGATGATCATCCAGTTCCGAATCATAAGATCCATCGCCGTTCTCCCTTGCTGGCGTTAACTGGCTGCGAGCTGCGCCGCTTCCTCGATATCCACGGTTACCAAACGCGAAACTCCGGGCTCGTGCATTGTGACGCCCATCAAATGATTCGCGGCTTCCATGGTGATTTTGTTGTGGGTAATGAAAATGAACTGAACCCGCTCCGACATCTCTTTGACCATGCGGGCATAGCGCCCAACGTTAGCATCATCAAGGGGGGCATCAACCTCATCGAGCATACAAAACGGCGCTGGATTAAGTTGAAATATTGAGAATACTAAAGCAATCGCGGTCATCGCTTTTTCGCCACCTGACAACAGGTGGATCGTGCTATTTTTCTTGCCAGGCGGCCGCGCCATAATAGCGACACCCGTATCGAGCAGGTCATCGCCTGTCATCTCGAGGTTAGCCGTTCCACCACCAAAGACTCTGGGAAACAGTTCGGCAAAGCCTGAATTAATTTGTTCAAACGTCTCTTTAAACCGACTCCGAGTCTCTTTATCGATTTTGCGAATAGCGCCCTCGAGAGTTTGTAACGCCTCCTGAAGATCGGCGTCTTGAGCATCAAGGTAGGTCTTGCGCTCGGATGCTTTGGCATACTCATCAATAGCCGCCAAATTGATGGGGCCCAAGCGCGCAATTCGCGCGGCCACCCGCTCGACCTTTACCTGCCATTCGGGCTCAGAGGCCTCATCGGGTAGCTGCTGTACCACCTCAAGAGGGCTCACTTCAAGCTCTCTGAGCAGTCCCTCAAGATTTTCGATTCTGACGTTTCGCTCAGCCTGCTGTAATCGGCCTGACTCAAGTTCAGTGTAAATTGCCTGAAGCCGATGCTCTGCAGCCAACTTGAGCTTTTCCTGCTCTCTCAAAGCGTGATCGTTATCAGACACCCGTTGTCTGGCCGCCGTGAGTGCGGCTTCCGCGTCGACCCGCTGTGCCAACAAAGTCTCTAACTCAGACTGCAGTTCGGCATCGGGGTTGTCCCCTGCAGGCAATTGCTCGGTGAGGTCTCTTACCCGGCTCTGTAATTGCTCTACCTGCTGTTCGAGACGATCAATAGAGCCGGCGACTGTCGCTACCTGGCCATCTAAACTCTGCACTCGGACGTCGGTGCGATGGGCGCTGTCTCGAGCTTCTCTAGCGCTCTCGCGCGCACGTTGCAGTTGGCTATTGAGCTGTTCGCGTTCTTCGCTCAAAGCGGCGCGCTGATCACCGTCAAGGGCCATTTGTTCAATAGCCGATTGTAGCTCCGACCTCGCTGCAGCCAGAGAAGCCTGCTCGGCTTCAAACTGAGATCCTGAGTCAGCTAAATCCGCCTGAAGCTGCTCGATTCGCTGTCGCGCCTGCGCCGCTGCAGCCACCCTGGCACCACGCTCAGTGACTTTTGTAGCCTGCTCCTGCACATGGGTCTTGAGCGTTGCTTCACCCGCTCTGCGCTGGTCTTCATGGCTGCGTCGTGATTCCTTCAATGTTTCTAGAGTTGCATTAATGGTTTGCAAAGAGGTCTCGTGCTCGCGCATCTCTGTCGTAACACTATCGAGGGACGCTTTGCGCAATATAATGCCCTGCCCCGCATCGCTTTTTGAAGGTTTAGAGGCCCAACCATAGCCCAGCCAATCGCCCTGTGGCGTGATAACCGACGCGGTCTCAGGCAGCGACGCTAATAAGCTTCGGGCGCGGGCCAAATCATCAGCGATATGAACACCAGCGAGCACCGCCAAAACCGATGCCGGACCCCTTACCTTCTCAGCCAAAGTGCCCGGCATGCCCGAACCCACCTCTCCTGAAGATAAAATACTGGCCCCAGCCGGTGCCGTATCAAAGGCCGCTTGGACTTGAGAGAAACTTTGGGTGCAGACCCCTGTCAGCCTCGCAGCCAGCACAGACTCCACAGCCATGGTCCATTGGTCCTGTACCTGCAGGGCCTCGTACACGCTGCCGCTATTATCCAATCCGAGATCAGCGAGCCATTGCTGGGTTGCTGAGACATCGCCTTCCGCGAGTGCTGCATCCTGAAGGGCCTGAAGTGATGCTTCCTGTCCCTTAAGCTGCTGAAGACGTGCCCGAACCTGATCTTGCTCATCACGTGAGCGTTCGATATTTTCCCGCTGCGCCGCCACCTCGGCATCGAGCTGCAGTAATGCTTCCTCTTGGGCTTTAACGGCATCTTCGCCAGCACGAATTTGCGCTTCCAACTCGGGGAGATCTTTATCAACATCTTCGCTGGCTAGGGCTTCGAGTTCTTTGCGTAATTTGCCACCGCGCTCATGAATTCTTTGTAGTACCTGCTCTAAATAAACAATACGACTCTGTTGCACCTCAGAAGCTTGCTTAGGCCCCGCCGCCTTTTGATTAAACGCATCCCAACGACTTTGCCAATGGCTCATCGCCTCCTCTGCGGAGGCCGAAACGCCCGCAGCAGCCTCAGCTGCGGCCCTCTGCTCCGATAAATCAGGCCGCAGTGACTCCAGCTCTGAACGCCAGATGGCCAGACGTTCGGTATCAGCATTGAGGTGCCCTTTCGACTCTTGCAAGCCATCGCGGGTCTGCAGTAAATCAGATTCGATAGTG
>QXYP01000061.1:0-2888 GCA_009886815.1 Halieaceae bacterium | reverse complement strand
CCGTTCCTGCTCGTATTTTAACGCCTGCTCAACTCGCGTGACCTCACCACCCACGGAATAGTAGTCGGCCTGCACGGTATTAAATGCATCGGTGGCTTCAGCAAGCGCAACCCGAGTGCCCTCGATATCGGCGCCCACGCGCTCAAACTCCGCGCGCTCAGCCTCCTGTTTAATATCAAGATTGGTTAGGGCTTGCTGGCTATCCTGACTGTTTTTCTGGTGCTCACGCCACTGCAAACCGAGAAGCTGCGATTTTAGCTCACGCTCCTCTGCGCGGAACTCTGCATACTTTTCAGCAGCTTGAGACTGGCGCAACAAATGCTGCAGGTTGCGCTCTAATTCTTCACGCAGATCAGCGAGGCGTTCCAAGTTTTCCAGGGTCCGCCGCATGCGGCTTTCAGTTTCACGACGACGCTCTTTATACTTCGAGATTCCTGCCGCTTCCTCAATGAAAATCCTCAGTTCTTCGGGCTTAGACTCAATCAACCGTGAAATCATGCCCTGCTCGATAATGGCATAACTTCTAGGGCCTAGGCCGGTACCCAAAAATAGATCCGTAATATCTCGGCGACGGCATTTAGCACCGTTTAACCAGTACTCAGAGGTACCCTCACGACCCACAACCCGACGCACCGATATTTCCGCATAGGATGCATACTCACCCACCAGCTTTCCGGAAGTGTTATCAAAGATTAGCTCAATAGAGGCTTGTCCCACGGGCTGACGATGGGTTGTTCCGTTAAAGATAACGTCGGTCATCGCCTCGCCGCGGAGGTTCTTGGCCGAGCTCTCACCCAAAACCCACCTGACAGCGTCGATAATATTGGATTTTCCACAACCATTTGGCCCGACTACGGAGCACATGTTGCTTGGAAAATTGACCGTTGTTGGGTCAACAAACGATTTAAAACCAGCCAGCTTGATGGATTTGAGACGCATGTACCTACCTATTGAAAAACGTCAGGCTGCACCCCTGACGACACAATATGTAGTGTATACCCTATGGCCTGTTAACACTATATCTAGCCTTAGGACCAGTTCACGATTTCATCACTGAGGGGCAGCCACCTCGAGAACCAGTTGTATTTTGGCGTCCTCTGTTGGCTCAATGTTGGCGGCATTCGCCAGCCAACTCGCGTTTGCCCGACCCGGCTGTCCGGTTTCAGACAGCTGTACCTCGACATCGATAAGACTCAGGGCCGATATTTTTTGACCTGCCATAGACGAGGTATCATCGAGACGAACCGAAAATGGCAGTTCGCTGGCACTTCGCCGAACCGCCGCTGTCGGCATGCGTTGTGCGCCACCACTGGGACGGGCTATCACAAACACCGTGCCTTGAGCGGTTACCCCTTCCGGCATTGCCACTGTTACCGTCACACCGACACTCAGGCTAGGCTCGGCCTCTATGGGCGATACTGCAGGAGCGTCGGCGAGGCCCCCTCGGGTGCGCGCCTCCGCAATAATGGTCGTTAACATTTGATAGCCTGGAGTTCCGGGTGCCTCAAAAGCTAATAGCTGCTCCCAATACTGCAACGCTCGCGCGTATTGTCCCGCCTCAAAGGCCGCCATGCCCAAAGTCCCTAAGGCGCTGCGTTGTTCAGGGTTGATCGCCAATGCCGCCTCAGCCCTGCGCCGCGCTCGATCCGTGAGCTGGCGTTCACCCTTTAAATACTCAGCTTGCGCAGCTCTAGCGAGTAGCTCTGCACTCTCGGGAAACTCAAGCAGCAATTGCTCGTAAATCTCTAAGGCCTGAACATGGGCATTTTGTGCGGTGTAGTACTCGCCCAGCAGCGACAGATACTCCACGTTACCCGGCTTTGCCGCTGATCGTTCTTCAATATCATTGAGAAGCCTTTGCACCTCTGCAGGTGATGCGTCTTGCATACCCTCCAAGGCTTCGGCAATGCGTACATCTTCAATAGCGCCAAGATTAAAATAGAGCAATATCGGGGCAATCACCACGACAGCGATCAGCAATAGCACGCCGCGCCGACCGCCCGCAAAGGTGCCGCCATTCGGCAGGACCTGCTCACTTTCGGCACCGGAGGATTCATCCAATATACGCAGCTCGGCGTCACGACTGAGGGCCTGTCGATCGTCGCCCACCACGTCATTCAGCTCACCTTGGCGAAGCGCGAGCCAATCTAAATTCGACTCGCCCTGCCAGCGACGCTGCTGCCAACGAGGCACCACAAGCAGACCTATGGCCAGCACCGTGAGTAGCGACATTGCCGCATAAAAAGCCGTCACAGTGGCCGCTCTTGATCGCTATCGGGCTCAATCAATCGAGTGCGCAGTGCCTGCCGCTCTTCTTCGCTTGGCTCAAGTGGCGCAGCCACATGCTGTCTGCCTCGAAGATGCCAAGCCAAGGCGCCCAAGGTCACCAAGGTCAAGATCAACGGGCCGTACCACAATAAGGCTGTATTGCTATCTAGACCCGGACGATAGCGGACGAACTCTCCATAGCGCGCGACCATGAAGCTCAATATTTCATCGTCACTCGCCCCAGACTCCAACTGCTCATGGAGTAGAAATCTCAGGTCTTTGGCAATCGGAGCATTGGAATCAGCAATCGTTTGGTTTTGGCACTTGGGGCAGCGCAGCTCATCGCTGAGACTGTGGTAACGACGCTCTAATGTGCTATCCGAAAACTCATAGGTCTCGATAACCGCATGAGCAGTCATTACCACGGCGCAGAGGCTGGCAACGGCTACAACGGCTAACCAATGAACTCTCAAACTGTTATCACTCACTGCAACACACCTTCACTTTGCGCTTGAGGAAACCACTGAGCGAGTAGCGACTGCCATACCTGCTCATCGACAACCCCCACGTGGCGGTACCGAACAACACCCTGAGCATCAACCACGTAAGTCTCGGGCGCG